>DYLV01000062.1 GCA_020721925.1 Leptospira biflexa | reverse complement strand
TTTTCTATGTATCGAGCATTATAATAATCGAGAAATTTACTGCTTGACGTTCATTATGTATCGTGATAAAATAAATCATTTATTGATTCTCATATTGAGATCAAAAGTTTATGAGGTTTTGAATGAAAAGCGCCCTTTTTGTTTATCGCATTTTGCCTCTATGTGTTATATCCCGAATATTCGGATTTTTTACACGAATTCCGCTGCCACGTCTGTTGCTCTATCCGGTAATATCGTGGTTTTCAAAAAAATATGGCGTCAATTCCGAAGAGTATGAAGAGCCGCAGGGTGGCTTCCGCACATTCAATAGCTTTTTCACTCGCAAGCTGAAAATTGGTGTGCGCCAGGTTGACCATTCTCCGCAGGTGGTGATTTCTCCTGTTGATGCGCGCATCGACCAATTCGGGCATATTGAATCGTCCACGCTCATACAGGCCAAAGGTATTGATTATTCTCTCGAAGGGCTCATTCCTTCAGAACGCTATTGTCATTTTATAGACGGTGATTTTATCACGCTGTATCTTTCCCCTTCCGATTATCATCGTATCCACTCTCCGGTCGATGGAATCATAGAGGGTTTTTTACATGTGCCCGGAAGGCTTTTTACCGTGCAAGAGTCGCTGGTGCGCACAATGCCCCGTCTTTTTGAACTCAACGAACGCATTACCACCTTTATCCGGTCTGCGGGTGGCATGGTTGCGGTGTGCAAAGTCGGGGCGACGAATGTAGGAAGAATTTCATTAAGCTATGAAAATATATTTGCCAACAAGATGTTTCGTTCGAAAAAAGAAAGGATATACTCTGAACAGGAAAAAAAACAGGTTTTTCGTGGTCAGGAAATTGGAGTGTTCAATTTGGGTTCCACAGTCATAGTGCTTTTTGAAAAGGGTTTAATACAATTTGCTGATTGCGTATTGGGGAAAAAAGTGAAAATGGGTGAGAAGATTGGACGGTACCGAAAGTAAAAACCGGCTGAATATCGCAAGAAAAAGTTATACAGGGGAGCTCTTATGCCTGAGGAATACAGAAAAACCGTGTACACATCCATCGTTGATCAGATTGATAAATGGGAGAGAGAAAAATCCGCGCGGCTGATTCAGAAGGAGGAGAAAAAAGGTATTCATCCGTTTGTGACCATTTCGCGAGAATACGGATGTGGTGGATACGAAACTGCAGTGGAACTTTCCCTTATACTCAGCGCGAAGGGGAAAAAGTGGATTGCGTTCGACCGCAAGGTGATTGAAAGCATTATGCAGGACATGGGCGTTTCACGCAAGCTTGCTGAGACTCTCACCACTCAGACGCAGAGTCAGATGGCCACGTTTTTCAATAGTATTTTTGCAAGTTACCCGCCCCAGGTTGCCGTGCACCGAAAGCTTGCGGAAACAATCCGGACGCTCACGCTGAATGGCTATGTGATTATCGTTGGCCGCGGATCGAATATCATCGCACGAGACCTTCCGAAGGGATTTCATGTCCGACTTCTGGCGCCAATGGACTGGAAAATTGCAAGGATTGTAAAGATCATGGGGAAAAAGCCGAAAGAGGCAGAAAAGATCATCCAGGAAAAAAGCGCCGCACGAGAAAATTTCTATCGTGAATTTATGAAATTTGATCCATCTGATCCATTTCATTACGACATGATCATCAATAATGCAAGCTTTACGTCCGTCGAAGCAGCGAAGATTATTGCCGCCGCGATGGTTGCGCGGGGTCTGGTGTGATCAATCGTAATGGCGGGTATGCGCTTTGAACTGAGTAAAACAATTCTTGATTTCAATGAAGAAAAAAGCGTTCTTGTCTGTCTTACGGGGGGGCATGAAACAAAAAAGCTGTGGGCAAAAAAGATTCCCGACGTGCGTTGCATTTCAAATGTGAAAGAGGATGGCGAACGGTATTATGTTGCCTGCGAATACACCGATACGGACGGGATATTCCTTGCGCTGAATAGAGAAACCGGAAACACCGTCTGGTATATTCCCGGCAGGTCACTTCTTCATGTGTTATATAAAAATTATCCCTACCTGATCTTTATCGACGAAGAAGAAAAATTTCATTTTCTCAAGGTCAACCCCTCGGATGGGAGAAAAATATGGCATCATCCGCTCGATGATGACCTCGCAGAGTATGCATTTTACCGGGACAAAATCACGCTTCGCTATCGTTCCGGCAGAAAAGATGTGCTCTCTGCGGAAGATGGCCGCCTGATGTAACCAATCAGCATTTCGGTGTTATTCTCACCGCGCCGCGGTCGGCGGATGAAGCAAGTTGCGCGTACACCTGTAACGCGGCAGATACTTTTCTGTTGCGTCCGGCGGGCGTAAACGCGGCTTCTCCTTTCGCAAGCTCTTTCGCACGCCGCTTTTCAAGCTCTCCATCTGCCAGCATCACATTTATTTTCCTTTCGGGGATGTTAATTTCGATAATGTCGCCGTTTTCCACGAGTGCAATTTCTCCACCCGATGCCGCTTCGGGAGAGACATGCCCGATGGAAAGCCCTGCTGTCCCTCCGGAAAACCTCCCATCGGTGATAAGCGCGCATTTTTTGTCTAAATGCATCGATTTGAGGTACGAGGTAGGATAGAGCATCTCCTGCATGCCGGGGCCGCCTTTGGGACCTTCATACCGGATGACCACCACATCGCCTTCCTTCACTTCACCACTTAAAATACCCTCGCAAGCTTTTTCCTGCGAAAAATATACTTTCGCAGGTCCTTTGAACACAGAAAGTGATGGATCGACTCCAGCGGTCTTGACGATGCTGCCATTTTTTGCAATGTTGCCGAAGAGCACTGCCAGCCCCCCATCTTTATTGTACGCATGCGCGATGTCGCGTATACAGCCTTTCACCCTATCCAGGTCGAGCTCGGCGTGGTAGTTTTTCTGCGAGGCCATCACCAGATTTCTCCCTCGAAGACCCGGCGCGCTTTTATAGATGTTCATCGCTTCTTCTATGCATGTGGGGCGCAGTACGTCGAAACGATCGAGTGCTTCACTCAGTGAGGAGAAATCAACTCGCCCAACATTTCTGTTGATGAGCCCGGCGCGGTCGAGTTCTCCCATGATTGATAGAATTCCGCCCGCGCGATTGACATCTTCCACGTGAAAGTGCGAACTCGGCGCTACTTTGCAGAGATTCGGCACTTTCCTCGATAAGGCATCAATATCCTTCATGGTGAAGTTTACTTCAGCCGATTCAGCGACTGCCAATAAATGTAAAACCGTACTGGTGGAACCCCCCATTGCAATATCGAGCGCCATTGCGTTGAGAAACGCATCTCGTGACGCGATCGAGCGTGGTAAAACTGCCGTATCGCCTTTTTCATAATAACGTAAAGTGTTGTCCACAAGTATCTTTGCGGCTTTTTCGAGTAAGTGGGTGCGATTGACATGCGTGGCGACAACTGTGCCGTTGCCAGGAAGCGCCATGCCGAGGGCTTCGCAAAGACAGTTCATGGAATTGGCGGTAAACATGCCGGAACATGAACCGCAGGTGGGGCAGGCGACCTGCTCGATTTGCAATATCTCTTCATCTTTTACGCTTGGATCTGCCGCCATCACCATCGCATCGATGAGATCGTATTTTCTGCCATTCATGTCTCCCGCTTCCATTGGGCCTCCTGACACAATAATCGCGGGGATATTCAGACGCATTATTGCCATGAGCATGCCGGGGATGATTTTATCGCAATTCGTGATACATAAAAGCGCATCGACTTTGTGTGCATTGCACATGAATTCGACGCTATCGGCAATGAGCTCGCGTGAGGGGAGGGAATACAGCATGCCGTCGTGCCCCATGGCGATGCCGTCGTCGATGGCGATGGTGTTGAATTCTGCGGCGAAGCATCCCATTGATTCGATGACCTTCTTTGCACGCTGCCCCGCTTCATGGAGGTGGACATGTCCCGGGACAAACTGCGTGAAGGAATTTGCAATTGCGATAATGGGGCGGCCGAATTGCTCCTCCTTTATGCCATTGGCGCGCCAGAGCGCTCGTGCGCCTGCCATACGTCTCCCCTGTGTGCTGATGTTGCTACGAAGGGGTATCTTCATATAATTTCTCCTTGAGGTATATTGCGAGGTGTTTCAAATCGGGATGCTATAATATGGAGGTCTGTACTGGATGTCAAGAAAGAACTTGATTAATTGGCAATGATCGTGTAGATTTGGTTCTATTATGCGTATGCGAAGGTTCGTAAAAAACATTGTGATAGTTTTTGCATGGGTATTGGTCTGTGGATGCATCCGCAATGCGGAACCGATTGTGCGACATCCGGCGCTTGCCGGGCAGTGGTATCCTGCGGGCGTGGGGGAGCTTGCATTTACGGTTGATTCATTTCTTGCGCGAGTGGGCGATGTTCCTGTCATGAAAGATATGCGAATTCTTGTGCTTCCTCATGCGGGATATATGTATTCGGGACAGGTTGCCGCTTTCGGGTATGCGCGTGCAAAATTCCTCAATCCTGAAATAATCGTATTTCTGGCTCCTCCCCATCGGTCGCCCGTGCGCGGTATTGCGCTTTCATCCAGCGACTATTTTGAAACGCCTCTCGGAAGAGTGAAGATCGATAAGGAAACCGTGCGCGCGCTTATGAAAACACCCGGTTTTGCCATCAATGATGAGGCGCACAGGCTGGAGCACTCGATTGAAATTCATCTTCCGTTTCTGCAGAGGATCTACGGAAAAAAAATGGAGGAAGCACTTCCCGTACTTCCACTTCTTGTAGGGGATCTTGGCGGAAATGACGAAGAATTTGCGCGTATTCTTTCGCAGAAAATTTGCGAAAAAAATTCACTTATAATTGTCAGTTCAGACTTCACACACTACGGGCCTCGTTTTGAATTTATGCCTGTTTTCGGAAAGAACGTTAAGGACTTGAAAGAGGGCTTGAAAAATCTGGATATGGGTGCAATTCGCTCAATTCTTACATTCGACAGGGGCGGTTTTGTACGCTATGTGGGGATGACGGGGATAACCATATGTGGTAGAAATCCGATATCACTTGCCCTTGCACTTCCGTTACGCGTGACTGATGCGAAACTCTTAAAATATGATACCTCGTGCGCCATTACGGGAGAATGCGATCATTCAGTGAGCTATGCGGCAATTGCAATCGGTGGATCGTTCAGCAATACGGTATCCTCTAATGCATTTACTGAAAGCGATAAAAAATATCTGCTCAATCTTGCGAAAAATAATATCCGTTTGGTCCTTTTTACAGGGAAAAAGATCTCCCCGGATATTCGGAACGTACCACAATCATGCCGAATAAAACGCGGGGTTTTTGTGACGCTGAAAAAAGACGGTCAGTTGCGCGGCTGTATTGGGACAGTTGCACCCCATGCCGAATTGTGTAAACTTGTGATTGAAAATTCGTACAACGCGGCATTTCGCGATCCACGCTTTCAGCCGCTTTCCAGAGAAGAGTTAGATCGAATTTCAATAGAGATTTCCATTCTTACAGAACCGGTCGAAGTACATTCCATCGATGAAATTGTTATCGGGCGGGATGGCCTCATTGTAGTGATGGATGGACAAACCGGGCTACTTCTTCCGCAGGTGCCGGTGGAGCAGGGATGGAATAGGGAAGAGTTCCTGGTTTGGGTTTGCAGGAAAGCCCACCTTCCTGATGATGCATGGCGGCATGGGGCGAGGCTTTATAGATTTCAGGCGATAGTATTTGCCGATCAGTCGTGAGTGGCAGGGTAAGAGCGCAGGAGAAAACAAAATTTCTCATGCGGGGAATTCTGATACAGCTTATCATTCAAGCGGACGATTCGTGACAAAGAAGAATACACAGCAGCGGATAATGATTCGAGAAACAAGGATGTCTCGAAAACGCGTTTTGGACATGGGCATGTGCGCGGCATGTGCATTCGCGGCAGAGATACTCCTTCCTTCGTGTGGAAATATCGAAAGCCTTTTCTCGTCGACTGATGATGTATTTCGCGTGCGTGCGCGATACTGGGAAAGCCTTCAGGATCGGGCAGTCCGCTGTATGCTCTGTCCGAACGAATGTCTCATTGCAGAGGGCACGAGGGGCAGGTGCCGTACGCGGGAAAACCGCCGGGGGGTACTTGAAAGCCTTGTCTATTCTCGCATTGTTGCAGCGCATGTGGACCCGATAGAAAAAAAACCGCTCAACCATTTTTTACCGGGAAGCAGAGCATTTTCCATCGCCACCACTGGTTGCGGCCTTGCATGCAGGTTTTGCCAGAACTGGCAGATTTCGCAATCGCGCCCGGAGGATCAGAGCGCCGAACGTATCACCAAAGAAGGGCTTGTTCGCAGATCGAAGGAATCATCATCAACGGTGATTGCCTATACATACAACGAGCCTGCTGTGCAATTTGAATATCTCCTTGAATCTGCACGCTATGCACGAGAGCGGGGACTTCGCACCGTTATCATATCCAGCGGTTATATCAATGCGGCGCCGCTGAAAGAGCTTTTGCCGCATCTATCTGCCGTCAAAATCGATTTAAAGGCGTTTCGCGACCAGTTTTATCGCAATATCTGCAGCGGGACGATTGCGCCGGTAAAAAGAAATTTAGAAATTGTGCGCGCATCGGGGGTGTGGTTGGAAATTGTGGTGCTGGTAATTCCAACCTTAAACGATGCGCCGCAGGAAATCCGCGAGATGGCGCGCTGGATACGTACCAATCTTGGTGCACACACGCCTGTTCATTTCACCCGCTTTTATCCAATGTATCTATTGACGAATGTGCCGCCGACACCGGTTTCGACACTGGAACGCTGTCGGGAAATAGCTGTTGCGGAAGGTCTCCAATACGTCTATGTGGGGAATGTGCCCGGGCATCGATTCGAGAACTCCTACTGCCATGTATGCGGCACTCTTGTTATACGGAGGACGAGTATCTTTTCGGTTGAAAACAGGCTCATTGGCGGGGCATGTCCCTCCTGCGGAACCATGATTCCCGGAGTGTGGTCGTAATGATGGCGCGGGTGTCGCAATTCTTTCTCCGATTTCATCTTCTCACCGTTGCAGTCTACATTGGGTTTGCATCGGCAATCGGCCAGGTGTTATTGATACGCGAACTTTTGACCGTCTTCCGCGGTAATGAATTTATCATTGGAATGATTTTTACCGGCTGGTTTCTGGGAGTCTTCTTCGGCGCACGGTTCAATGCTCCCGCAGACGATGCGATTCTGGAACGGAGAGTAGTGATCTCGTATCTTCTTTTCCCAATAGTCCTTTTTGCGTTCGTGCATTTTGCGCATCTTATACCGCTTTTCTTTTCCAGATCCGGGGGGCTTTTTTTCCCCATGACCACTGAATTTGCGCTTTCATTCTTATTTACTGTGCCGGTAAGTTTTTTCGTGGGATATTTCTTCCCGCCGCTGGTGACGCTTCTTGCGGGGCGTATGCGTGAAAAGGCCGGCGGTGTGGCCTATCTCATTGAGTCGCTTGGAGCTTTCGCCGGTGGTATACTGTTTTCCTTTTTATTTATTGAAATGCTGAATCCCGCAGGAATCTGCGCCATGCTTATGGGAATTTCTCTTGTGATTTTCGTGGCCAGATTCGGCAAAAAAAGGCTTCTTCCGCTTCTTGTGCTTCCTGTGCTTCTTCTGCTTTTTTCGGAGGATTTTGAACGGGGGCTTTTCAGATATGTATGGAACCACACGCAGGCGAGCACGCTTCTTCGCTATGATCGGACAAAATATCAGACAATACTTCTTGGATTCAACGATCAGCAGATCAGCGTGTACGGCGATGGTGTGTTGTACTATACCATCCCTGACCGTTATGAGACCCGACAGCTTTTTCATCTCATACAGGCACTTCGCAACGGCGGAAAAAAGGAAGAGATTATTTTATTCGGATCGGGTCCCGGTTCGCTTCCTTACAATCTACTCAGGACGGATATTTCAAGCCTTGCGTATTTTGAAATCGACCCAAAACTCTATCGTACAATCGAGCCGTACCGGATACGGTTTTATCGAACCGGCCCTGAGGACAATCGGCTCTCTGTCATATCGCAGGATCTTCGATATTTTCTCAAGAATGTCGAAGAACGATTCAATATGATCATCTGCTTTCCCCCGGTTCCCCATAATGCAAACCTGAATCGCTATTATACGAGGGAGTTTTACGAGATGTGCCGTTTGAGGCTAAAACCGGACGGGATTATTATCACTTCTCTTACAGGCTTTTCGAGCGCGATGGAGGCCGAACAGCGCGACTACATCGCATCGATATACCGGAGTTTTTCAAAGGTGTTTCCGGTGCATATAAAGACATCCGGCGATACCATGTATCTCATTGGTGCGAGGGGAAACGGTTCACTTCCTTCTGATGTGGAAAAAATAATATCAAATTACGCGAAACGGCTTCCGCAGATGAAAAAACTGCCGCTTGAAAATACAATCATGGATGATTTTTCGCCATCGGAGCTTTCCGGTTTCTTTGAAAAAACCCGTATTGATTATTTCGATAAAACCGTCCTTCCGCGATCGGCCGAAATCATTGAAAATACAGACAGAATGCCCTATGCCTACTGGAATTATATCCTGCACTCGGCCGCGAAAGAGCATTCACTCCTGTATGGAATTTTGAAACACTATGGATACTTTCTTGCCCTCCTCATTGCCGTCACCGCCTTTGTGTTGTATCGTGTCCGCGTCAGGCATGGCGTGATGCAGTTCGCCGGCAGTTTTGTAATCTATATCGTGGGGATGGTGAGCATGGCAACCGTACTTATCATGGTGATGCTGTATCAGAATTTTTACGGTGTGGTGTACTACCGAATATCACTTATCAACGCGCTTTTTATGCTGGGCCTTACTGTGGGGAGCTATTGCGCCAATAAATTTGCGCTGCAGTCTCTTTCAAAGGTACAGATGGGAATGGTGCTGGTTTTAGGTGTCCTTTTTGTGTATACCTTTATAGGAATTGAGCTTCTCTTCTGGCCGATACTGGTCCTCTTTTCAACGCTCTGCGGTACGGCGTTTCCCGCACTTTTCTCTCTTCTCTCGAAAAATAATTATCAGACAACGGCGTCGAATCTTGACGCAATGGAATTCTTCGGGTCTATTATCGGTTCGGTGGGTACAACGGCATTTCTTCCGGTAGTGGGAATAGAAATGCTGCTTGGTGGCATCATTGTCGCGCTGATTGTTTCAATCGCGGTTTCGCATTATCTCAGTTCCAAAGGTCCGGGAATATAGTGTTTAATAAAGTCAATGTCATCGAGGCCGATCAGTTCTCTGTAGCGGTCAGAGTTGAGCGCAATGATATAAAGCTTTTAATTACAATATGCAATTATATCGCGCAATATGAAAATACTCATACTCTCAGATAGCCACGGCAATGTACCTGTGCTCAAAAAAATTGTAACAAAAGAAATGCCCTGCGACTTTATTATCCACTGCGGCGACGGAGTTGACGATATACGGCAGTGCGATACTCAAAATGCGGAATGTCTTTTAGTGTCGGGGAATATGGATCTGGGAAAACCAAATGGTTATGCGCGGAGTATAATTACATCGATCAGCGGTTTTACGCTTCTCGTCACACATGGCGACATCCATCGCGTGCATCAGGATTATATTGAGCTTCATGAGTATGGACGGCTGAATAAGTGCGCCGCAGTGATTTTTGGACATACGCACAGACCGTATATCGGCTTGGAAAATCCGGTACTTTTCAATCCCGGCCCTGCCCTCAATGGGCTGTACGGTCTGGCTATCATTGATGACCGCCTTGAATTTCTTCACTGCAATATGAAGGTATAGCGGATGTATGATGATGGATGCCGGGGAAGGGAATTTTCAATGCTGGCGAAAAAATTAGTCATGTTCGATGAGATACGATTCGGCGTTTTTTAAAAAAACCGAGATAGTGGTAGCAAACTTGATTTTTTCGAGAAAGTGCCCGGCATTTTCCTTCTCGAATATTCGGATAGCGTCCGATCTGCCGAACTCCTTTTTCAATTGCCTGTCGGTTGCTCTTCGGACGGAACCGCCGGAAAGATGAAAATATAGGTCTTTTGTTTTTTCAAACGTCCGCGTCTTGGGTTTGAAGACAAAAAGTTTAAACTCGAGCGCTTTCAGATTTTCCCCTGAATATTCCGGTTTGATGATTCTTTTAAATGTGCCACCGTTTTCTGCGACTTCGGCAAGGATTCCGGACTTGTATTTATAATAGGCGGTAATGAGCGCAGTATTGTGCTTTGAAATGCTGTAGGCTGTTTTATACGAGGTTTCAGCTTTGGTGATTTCGCCTGATTTCGCGTAGGCAAATGAATCGAATTCAGCCTCGTTTTTACTTGATTCCCTGTTGAAAGTCTTTTTTGCAATAAAAATGATACGACCATCTGGCGAGTAGCGGACTTTCATTTCCATCACTTTAAATTGATTTCCCTGGTTCTTTCGCTCAATCAGAAGCATGCGCCGTTGGCGGTGGTGGGTGAATGTGATTATCTGTTGAGTGCCTTTCCCATCTTTGAACATTAGCACTTTCAGTTCACCGTCCTGTCCGTAGGTGCGTACGACCTTCGTGCTGCACCCGAGCACAATACTTCCCAGTGCAATTGTCGAAATGAGGCAGGTGGCAAAAAAAGCGTGGCGGTTTTGGTTCGTTTCAAGTTGCATATTCGATCTGATCACACCATAAGAAGTGGTAGCACACCGTGCAGCGGTTTTTTATGCGTCTTTGCGATGTGGAAACCGCACTTTCCATATAAACCACCTGAAAAATCATTCAATCGCACTAACCCTTCGCTTTACATTCTTATTACAATATCGGGAATCAGCGCAAAACATTTTAATGTTTACTCAGGTTATCGGCAGCCTTTTTTCTTCAATATTGTCAACCAGCATTTCACCGTCTTCTTTGTACTTCTTTAAAAGAAAGTGGGTCACGGTGGATTGAACATTTTTTATGGTGGCGAGCTTTTCTGAAACGAACAGAGAAACATCCTTCAAGCTCGGCCCTTCAACCTGCACCAAAAGATCGTAACTTCCGGATAGGAGATATACCGACGAAACTTCGGGATAGCGGTAAACATGCTCGGCAATTGCATCGAAACCGACGCCTCTTTCAGGGGTGACCTTCACTTCAATGAGCGCACGCACTTCATTGTGCTTCACCCGCTCCCAGTTTATCTGCGTTTTGTATTTTAGAATTATTTTATCCTTCTCAAGCTTCGCAATAGTTTTTTTAACTTTCTCGACTGATGAATTGAGCTGTTTTGCAATATCATCATGGGTAATTTTGGAATTTTTCGCGAGTATTTCCAGAATTTCCAGGCCGAATTGGTCAATGTTATAGGGTTTCATTTTTTTACCTTTTTTATATATGTTGTATATGTTGTATGAAGCACATACAGGATTTATTTCAAGGCGTCAACAGAATTTTTCTAAAATCCAAAAAACATCCTCATTAAATTTCATTTGACGGTGAAAAGGGTTTGGATAGTATATGAAAACGCACCGACGATGAAAAAAATGCCATTTCTTGTTATCGTCCCACACGGCGGGACAACAATACCGGAGGAACTTGAGGAATATCCTCGAGTGGGGAAGTTTGACGTTTTCTATGAGTCTGATGCCTGCGCCAATCAGATTTTTAATCTTGAAGGGGAGGTGCGGGCCTGTCTTTATACTCACGTTTCCCGGCTTTTTGTCGATTTGGATCGTTCTTTTGCTGAAGTGCCTCCCGCTTGCGTTGATGGGATCATAAAAAAAAACACTTCGCGGGGAAAACCGATTTTCGACGGCGACGACTTCCCCGATGAGATTGCCATTACCGCGCTGATCAAGCGCTATCATGTGCCGTTTTATAATGCAATTACAAAATTTCTTGCGACTGGCGAGGTGCGTTTTGTGCTTGAGTGCCACACCATGATGTCCGTGGGCGCTTCATATTCGAGTGATGCGGGCAAGCCGCGGCCGCTTGTTTCCGTGCAAAACTGTATCCATAATACGAAAGGGATGTCCGAAACCGCACCAATGAAAATGGCGGAGGAATTATTGCGTATTCTCTCGCGCGAGTTCCGCAGGGAAGAAAATACCGTCGCAGAACGCTTTTCTCTGAACGCGCCGATGTTTAAAGGAAACATTTTGAAGACTTTCGGAGTAGGAAAGGTGCCGATGATGAGGCTTTCGCTCTCGAGAGCGCTGTTTTTCACAGAAGATTTTCTTGACCTTAAAGAAATGAAGGTTGATGAACACCGAATACGTGAATTGCGTCGAAAAGTGCTGCGGACGCTTCGATTATTCTCGGAACGTTTTTTCCCCCATGCATAAGGATCAGCTCATGGGGGAAGAGTTTCGATTAGTACGATATCTCATATCCTCTCATGGGCGGAATTATGGCTGAGAAATTATCATTGCGTAATGCAGATCTATGAATACAGTGCGAAGGTGATTGGTATGATCAGAAAAAGTATTATTTTGGGGATGGTCGCAGTGCTTTTCTCGTGTCAATCAGCACATCGAAGAGAAGGAGGCCATGCCGGAAGCCCACATGAACTTGGGAAATACATTGTACAGTTTGAAAACAGCCTTCTCCCCCAATTCTTGTCTGACCGATGGTCAGAGCGCAGACTGGCGTGGATTGATGATGCACGCGCACGTGGGGTGGGGGTGGGAACGCTCGCAAGGCTTTTACTGGAGTTTGAAACAGAAATTTCCCCTTCAGCTTTTAGAGCACAATGGCACAGCCACCGGAATGGGTGGTGTGCACAGGTCAAAGCCGCATCTTCGGTTTCAGAGCTTGCTCGACTGGTGCTTGAATTGGAAAGCTCGGTGGGCTTCAATGCCCAGTTCTCATCCTGGCGCGGCGCAAGAGAGGAATGGCTTGCCGGGGTGCGTTCTCTCATCGGTAATACGCCGATGGCTGAAATATCAACAGACTCGTTTGGGCAATTACTGATTGAACTTGAATCGAGCATTTATTATATTGCGCAGACACCGCAATGGCGGTTGCGCCGCTCTTCGTGGATTACTGATGTGCAAGGTTCGGGCAATGATGTTGTGAGATTGAAGTTCCTTCTTCTTGAATTTGAGCAGGAAATTATTGTTTCGGCGCAATCTCCACAATGGCTCCATACCGCACGGCATGTCTGGATTCAGAGAGTTCGCGGTGCAGGGAGCGTCGCGGAGCTGGCCGTTTTATTACTGGAAGTTGAGGCATCAATATTATACAGTGCCCAGGTTCCGAACTGGAGAAACGTCCGTTCTGGTTGGATTTCACGGGTTCGCATACTGGCTGGTATTGATGGCGATATGCGATAGCGGAACGATTGTGATCGATAACAGGGGACGCGATAAATTGCGTCCCCTGTATACTTACACGGTCTATTTTCTATAGAGTGCGAACTTCCCGTCTTTTACAGTCAGAATTTCAAATGCGTTTTCATCAAGCCCGTTGTGATCTGTGGGCGAATAGTTGAATACACCTGCAGTACCCACAAGCCCAATTATGTTTTCCATTGCATCGCGTACTTTTTCTTTGTCGATGACTCCGGCTTTTTCAATCGCTTTCGTCAGTAAAAGAATTGCATCGTATGCGTGGCCGCCAAACGTGCTCACATCTTCCTTGAATCGCGATTCATATGCGTTTTTATACTGTAAAAGAAGAGTTTTCTGAGGGTGATTGTCGGGAAGCTGATCGGCTATTAAAAGTCTTCCCGCGGGGAAAATAATCCCTTCTCCCGCTTTCCCGGCCGCCTGCGCGTATTTGACATTTCCAAATCCATGGCTCTGGAAGAGTGGAATTTCGAGGCCGATCTGTTTCATGTTTTTCGCCACGATTGACTGGATAGGCTCGATTGACCAGTTAACAAGTGCCTGGACTTTTTTGCCTTTTACTTTCGTCAGCACTCCCGAAAGGTCAGTGGCATCCTTGTCGTATACTTCGCTGATCGCAATTTGAATTCCGGCACCAGGCGCTAATTTCTCAATCTGTTCTTTTCCCGCTTTGCCGAAACCAGTATTCGCCGCAATGATGCCAATGCGGTTGATTCCGAGTTTCTTCATCATGCCGAAGATCCTCGAAACCGCATGACGATCCTTCTGGGGAGTATTGAACACGTATTTTGCGATCGGATCGACAATTTTTTCCGCAGCGGCGCATGAGATGAGGATGGTTTTATTTTTTTCACAAAGCTCTTTAATCTGGAGGGATTCCCCGCTTGTTGAAGGGCCAATGATTGCAAATACCCTGTTTTCCTCGATGAGCTGCTTTGCAAAAGAAACAGCCTTGTCGGGATTGCCAGCAGTATCCTTCACAATAAGTTCGACCTTCTTTCCGGCAACGCCTCCTTTCGCGTTGAGCTCTTCCACAAACATTTCAACGGTCTTTTTCTCGGGTGCTCCGAGGAATGATGCCGGGCCTGTGACGGCAAAAAGGGCGCCCACTCTGATGGCATCGGAGCTACCCCTTTTGCAGTTTACTGCAAAAGCGGCAATTAGAAACGAAAGAACGGTGATTAGACATTTTTTTACAAACATGGGATTTCTACCTCCGAAATTTTTTTTTAAATTCTTACCGCGAGTCGATTTTTTGTCAATGTAATTTTATGTTCATCAGGCAGATATTTCAATAATATGACTTTCAATTTAAGGAAGCTCCCTGAA
>DYLV01000243.1 GCA_020721925.1 Leptospira biflexa | reverse complement strand
CATCGAGGCAATATCGAAGCTCAACGAAGAAATGAAGTCACAGCTTGACATCAACAAGCTGGTAAACAATCAGGCTGTTACGGTGAGAAATAAGTCCGAAGAAATAAAAATTTCAACTGCCGAGGAAAAAATCGCAATCGGGGAAATCGTTCAGTCAATATCGCACATCAACGAACTCAATCAAAGCTTCGCCACAGGCGCTATGGAGCTTGCCGGCACTTCAGAGGAAATTGCGTCTGTGGCAGAATCGCTGAAAAACAAAATTGGCGCCTGACTTTTACATCACTTTTTAAGATAATCAAGCACCATACCCATACACGCGCGCGCGACATGGTCAATGTTATAGAGATCCTGGTTAAACGTCCACTGGATGGCGGTATTCATCACCATCGCTATAATCGCATACGCCGCATCCGTGGAATTCACCGATTTGAACACCCCCTCATCAATCCCCATGTCGATAATCCGTTTTATTTCGCTGCTCATCCGTTCGTAGATTTTGCTGTTAATCGTTTTAATGCGCTCATTCACCGGAATCTGCGCCCAGAAATCAACCATCACCGTATAAAATGCCGGATTGCGCTTCGCAGTTGCAATATATGAAATAATCAGCGCTTTCATTTTGCGCTCCGGCGTTCGGTACTTTTCGGCGCGGCGTTTAATATTCTCCTCGATGCGCATGTAAATCTGCTCAAGAAGATAGATAAGAATATCTTCTTTCGATTTGAAATAATGAAGCACGCCACCTTTCGATAGCCCTGCGGCATTGGCGATGTCTTCGATGGTGAAACTGTTGTAGCCCTTGTTCGCGATCACTTCATATGCGGCGATGACGATTTGAAGCTTTCTTTTTTCTTCTTTTTCTGCATTTCGCACTGCCATGTACACCCCTATACACGTACCCTTTTTTGCTCATACTTTCGGCCAAAATAAGCATGAGAGTGCGAGTTTCAAGCAGGCTCTATTACTGTCAAGAATAAAACATTTATTTTCAAAGCTCAATGAGCATCCGATTGACACCGCAATCTGACATGCACAACCGCCTACAGCGCATAATAAAAATCGCCTCGTGCGCCTTCTTTCTTTGCAATACGCCCCTGACGATAGAGCTCATCGATAGCATTTTCAGCTTCTGCAGAGGTAAGAGCAAGTCCCGCAATGATATCATCCATGGTCGATGGCCGCCGTCTGATGAGCGCAAGTACATCATTGACGCCGCTGACAGTTTCTTTTACGACTGCGGTTTCTGCGTTTCCAATAATATCCACCTTCAGCGGGAAAAACGCATTGCGCACACGTTCCAGCAACGGACGATCCGCTGCGCGAAGCCCGGCCACGGATCCCGGTCGATCAAGTGTATTAAGCTGTACCGCATCAGGGTTAATACGAACAATTGCATCACGGAGGCGCTTCAGTTCATCATCACCATCATTGAAGCCTGGCAAAATAAATACTTCAAGAAAAATCGTGCGAATAAATTCTTCTCGCAGCCGGACCAGCCCCTCAATTATCTTTTCCGGATCAAAGCCGAAGGACGGCCTATTTATTTTTCCAAAAACCTCTTTCGACACCGCATCAAGCGAGGGAACAATAATATCGGCATGCAGTATTCGTGTGCGGATATCATCCCGCCACAAAAGAGATCCGTTGGTGAGCACTACAACGCGATATGCTGAATATCTATTTTTTATGAAATCGATAATATCTCCGATTCCCTCATGAAGTGTCGGCTCGCCCGATCCCGCAAAGGTTATCGCATCAAGTGAAGGCGCGGGTGAAAGGTAGGAACTGAGCTCTGCAATTACCTCTTTCGTCGGCACATACTCTTTCACTTCATCGGTGCACATCTCTGTTTCGCCGCATTCGCAGTACACACAATTCATTGTGCATATCTTCGTGGGTAAAAGATCTATGCCGAGCGAGCGGCCGAATCTACGGGAATTTACAGGTCCGAATAGATATTTCATAATTCAGGCAATATTATGACACTACTTTCCATGCATGCGGCATTTTTTCAAGAAGTCAATTCTTTTTCATGGTACGAAGCACCGAAGAGGCAACTCCTCAGTCACCCTGTGGTCACAATCCCGGGCAGAGTGTGAAATGTTTTAGCGGTGTCATGTGTTAGCGGTTTAGCGGTGTCAGAGACAGTCTTTTGAATTGTAGCAGGTGGTGTCAGAGCAAGTCCGTGAAACAG
>DYLV01000061.1 GCA_020721925.1 Leptospira biflexa | reverse complement strand
GTAAGAAAATTAATCCATCGGTAAGCCTTGGCATTGCCCCCGGCTCGCGCCAGGTATTCGAAATGATTGCACAAAACGGTGCGCTTGCAGATCTCATTGCCGCAGGAGCGCGCATTTTAGAATCGGCCTGCGGGTTTTGCATAGGATCCGGGTTTGCGCCGAAAAGCAATGGTGTGTCGCTTCGTACCAACAACAGGAATTTCGAAGGCAGAAGCGGCACAAAAGATGCCGGCGTGTATCTGGTGAGCCCGGAAACAGCGGCGCTTTCCGCACTTGAAGGAAAGCTGGTCAATCCCCTCGATTATCCCGCACATGAGTATCCACGCATCGAAATGCCGTCACAATTTCTCATCGATGATTCGATGATTCTACCTCCGCAGTTTGACAAAACTGAAATCGTCCGCGGGCCAAACATTGGCGAACCACCCTTCACCGAACCGATGAAGGTAACTCTCAAAGGAGTAATTGGGCTTAAGGTGGGAGATAAGATCACCACCGACCATATCATGCCCGCGGGTGCACGGCTAAAATACCGTTCGAATATTCCGGCGTATGCAAAATATGTCTTCGAGAGCGTGGATGAAACTTTTTCATCGCGTGCGCTCGAACTCAAAAAGAAAGGGATTTTTACCGCAATAGTCGGCGGTGAAAGCTACGGCCAGGGTTCAAGCCGCGAGCACGCGGCAATCTGCCCCATGTATCTGGGAGTGCGCGCGGTGATGGCAAAATCCTTCGAGCGCATTCATTCTGCAAATCTGATTAACTTCGGCATACTGCCTTTGGTGTTCGTAAACTCCGATGATTACAATCGGATACATGAGGGGGATGAATTCGAAATAGCTGATCTGCACACTCAGGTTATCCGGCATCGCGAACATCTCGAAGCCGTCATCGGCGGCAAAAATATCCTCTTTACACTCATTGCAACCAAACGCCAGAGAGAAATTTTACTTGAGGGCGGTCTTTTGAATTATACGAAAAAGAGATTTTAAATCGGCAATTGCGCATGGAATTTGGATTTATTCTCAAAAGTAGCCCCGCACTTCACTATGGCCAGGACGTGCATCACCTGTGCAGAGGTGATAGCATCTCGTTCGCATCTTACATCCCGCTTGTGATTAGAAATATGAGCCGCACTGTATTTCGGTCACTGTGGATCATCACTCTGCCGAAGATTATTTTCTTTAATCCGAAAAGGAGAATTCAATGGGAAAAACGCTTGTGGAAAAAATATTTGAAAGACATCTCATCGACAAACCCGATGAGGGAATCTACGTACTGAAATTGGACATGGTGTTCTGCCATGAAATTACTACTCCCATCGCCATCAACGATCTTGTGGCGCGGGGCATGGACCGCGTGTTCGATCCCTCAAAAATCAAGGCAGTTATCGATCATGTCACACCCGCGAAGGACAGCAAAACCGCCGAGCAGGGGAAAATTCTGCGCGAGTGGGCGCGGCGCCACAACATAAAAGATTTTTTCGATATTGGCAGAAACGGCGTTTGCCACGCAATTTTTCCCGAAAAAGGATTTGTGCGCCCGGGTAACGTCATCATCATGGGCGACTCTCACACCTGCACTCACGGCGCATTCGGCGCGTTCGCTGCGGGTGTGGGCACAACCGATTTAGAGGTGGGCATTCTCAAAGGCGTGTGCGCATTCAAAGAGCCAAAGACGCTCCATATCAAAGTGACGGGCTCGCTTAAACCCGGCGTGTTTGCAAAAGATGTAATTTTATCAATAATCGGCCGAATCGGTGTCAATGGCGCCACAGATAGGGTAATTGAATTTTCGGGCGAACTTGTCGACGCCATGTCGATGGAATCCCGCATGACGCTGTCGAACATGGCCGTCGAAGCGGGTGCCACATCCGGCGTCATCGCACCCGACATGACTACAGTTGAATATCTCTGGCCATATATACAAAAAGAATTTTCTTCAAAAGAACAAGCACTTGAAGAATATTCAAATTGGCGCTCCGATACCGATGCCCACTTCGAAGAAGTCATTGTGCACGATGTAAGCAATCTTGAACCGCTTACAACCTTCGGCTATAAACCTGACCAGATTAAACCAGTGCGCGAGATGGCAGGCACAAAAATAGATCAGGTGTATATTGGATCGTGCACCAATGGCAGGATTGAGGATCTTCGAATCGCCGCACAGGTGCTTAAAGGCAAACGAATCAGCGATTCATTGCGTGGAATTGTTTCACCGGCAACTCCCGAAGTTTATAAAAAAGCGCTTGAAGAGGGCATCATCCAGATTTTTATGGAATCAGGCTTCTGCGTCACCAATCCCACATGCGGGGCATGTCTCGGAATGTCCAACGGAGTTCTTGCGCCTGGCGAATCTTGCGCCGCAACAACAAACCGAAACTTCAACGGGCGAATGGGTAAAGGCGGCATGGTATATCTGGTGAGCCCTGCAACCGCTGCTGCAAGTGCAATCGCAGGGTATTTGACAAATTCCGAATTATACAGAGGGTAAGGGCCATGAAAACATTCAAAGGCAAAGTGCTTTTTCTGGACAGAAGCGACATCAATACCGATGAAATAATTCCGGCAAAATATCTCACTGAAATCAGCAAAGAGGCGCTCAAGCCATATTTGCTTGAAGATTTAAAATTGGAAGGTTTTAATCCTAAAATCGACATTTCCGGAAAATCCGTCATCGTGACCCGTTCTAATTTCGGATGTGGCTCATCACGAGAACATGCACCATGGGCACTGGAAGTTAATGGCATCAACCTTGTAATCGCACAAAGTTTTGCGCGTATCTTCCGCCAGAACATGTTCAACTGCGGCATGCTGGCAATTGCGCTTCCAGAAAAAACCATCCTGCATCTTTTTGAATTTTACAAGGACAAAGACACTCAAATCGAAGCAGATCTTGTGCACAATTCTCTCATTGTGAGAAATGCAGAAAGGGAAGAGCTCATTCCTTTCGCACTGTCCGGTTTCGACCGCGCGCTCGTGGAAGCCGGTGGATGGGTTGAATATGCCAATTTGAAATACTGAAATTCTATGAAGATAATTTGCTGGAACGTAAACGGAATTCGCTCTATTTTAAAAAAAGGCTTTGAGGATTTCGTCCATGCACAAAACCCCGATATCCTGTGCCTTCAAGAAACAAAAGCACATGAGGACCAGGTTCAGATTGTGCTGAAGGAATATCCTCATAAATTCTGGAATTCTGCTTCAAAGAAGGGATATGCGGGAACAGCTGTTTTTTCAAAAATTGCACCCCTTTCATTTCAAACGGATATTGGCATTGAAAAGCACGATAGAGAAGGACGGGTAATCACACTGGAACTAAAAAACGCATTCCTGGTAAATGTCTATGTCCCCAATGCCCAGCGGGAACTTGAACGTCTCGATTATCGCACCAAAGAATGGGACAGAGATTTTCTCGCCTATTTAAAATCGCTGGAAAAGAAAAAACCCGTCATTGCGTGCGGAGATTTCAACGTCGCACATAAGGAAATCGACCTTGCAAATCCAAAAGGAAACGCAGGCAATGCAGGATTCACGCCTGAAGAGCGCGCGGGCTTCGACAATGTCATTAAGGCAGGATTTATCGATACATTCAGGGAATTCACCAAAGAGGGAGGCCACTACACCTGGTGGAGCTTTATGGGCCGCGCGCGCGAAAAAAACGTGGGATGGCGCATCGATTATTTCATCATCTCACCCGCGCTGCGACCAAATCTTCAAAAATCCTACATCCTCCCTGAAGTGATGGGATCCGACCACGCACCGATTGTGCTTGAAATTGCAATTTAATCTTTCTTTTTGAAAGTGAATTTTGGGAAAAACATCGGCACTCTTTCCCGATATTCGATGAATTTCTCGCCGAAATCCTCTCGCAGTCGTTTCTCTTCGGTCTTTGAAAGATAGAACAAAATTGCAGGGATCAGCATCACCACAAGAGCAACCACAAGCGGGGAATTGAGCAGCAATCCCCACGCGATGTAACAGCACACCGCCCCGAAAATCATAGGGTTTCTCGTGTACCGATAAGGGCCGCTTATGACAAGATGTTTTGTGCGAGGGCTTATCGTTACTCCCAGTCCGTCAGTGGGGCCGCCTTTTCCGATGAAAAAAAGCGCGGCATTTGACCATAGTACGAAAATTATGCCAACGACTGCACAAATCATTGCAACTGCCATAAGCGCTGGATTGTACCTCGGAACGATTGGATGTAAAGGATCACAGCGCATTGCAGCAAACCATAAAAGAAACGGCACCAGCACGAAAAAGAGCGAAAGTCCTACCGCATACCCGATTACATGACGAATGATTTCCTTTGCTCTCATCATCACCTTCCAATCTTTTCAATTCTGACAGAATTCCTCCATAATGTCAACAAATAGCACTTGACATCGCATTGTATCGAAGCACGATAGTGGTGATCGCACAAATCATTTTTGAGGCTCGCCATGAAAAAAATAGCACGCATCGCTGGAATCATTATCAGCATCATTATCATTTCCGTCCTAATGCTCGTCCGTTTCGATATCCCTCCTGAAGAGCTTAAAGCCAGGTTTGCACCGCCACCCTCACAATTTCTAACCCTCGGCGAACAAAGCGTACATTATCGTGATGAGGGAAAGGGTTTTCCGATTGTTCTCATTCATGGCACCTCCTCCTCCCTGCATACATGGGATGGATGGTCGAAAGAGCTTACAACACACTATCGCGTTATTCGCATGGACATTCCCGCTTTTGGTCTCACCGGCCCCACGAAAGAGCGCGATTATTCCCCTGAAGCCTATGTGAAATTTTTAGATGCGTTTCTTCGGGCGCTACGGGTAACCAAATTCCATCTTGCGGGAAATTCGCTCGGCGGTCTGATTGCATGGAACTACGCTCTTCAATATCCGAAAAAAGTTGAAAAGCTCGTGCTCATAGATGCGGCCGGCTATCCATTTCGCAACATGCCTCTGATTTTTCGGCTTACAAAAATCGCGCCATTTGCATTTCTTGGAAGATATATAACTCCGCGGGTTTTAATAACAAGAAATCTGCGCGAAGTTTATGGGGATGATACAAAAATCACCGAGGAGCTCATCGACCGCTACTATCTTCTCACGCTTCGCAAGGGGAATCGGCAGGCTTTCATCGACCGTGTGCACGCGCACAGAGATTCCGCTTCGGACGTGGCGCGCATTAAAAAGATTGCCGTACCAACGTTGATTTTATGGGGAAGAGAGGATCCATGGATCCCGCTCGAATACGGCAATCGTTTCAGACAGGATATCCAAAATTCAACGCTCATTGTGTACGATGGCATTGGACATGTTCCCATGGAAGAGATACCTGAAAAGACAGTGAAGGATGTGATGGAATTTTTAAAGAAAAAATAAAAACAAACATAAATTTGCTAAACAAATATATAGTATATTGCCGACCATAAAAGTATATCATATATTTCAGGAGGCCGGCAATGAGAATCGACAGTACCACCAATTTCCCGCACGGGTTTTCCCCCAATCATCACATCGCAGAGCATATGCGCACTCAGAGGATATTCAGCCGATCGAGGTATGATATCGTTGAGATATCCGACGCGGCACGCGCACGATATCGCGCAACGGCACGTCAGCATGATTCTGCAGACCTGCGCAATATTGCCAAAAGCTATGAGCCGCTGGTGAGAAAGGCCCTCCGCCAGCTGGAATATTTGGGCAATGAGCGGAAAGAAAGAATTTCTCAGCTGAAAAATTATTATGATGCCGACTGTTCACATCACGAAGAAGAAATAATTCGAGAAATGGTTGAGGCGCTTTTAGCTGACTAAATGGCTGAATTCACGGATGCATCTTCATTATTCGCACAACGAATAATGTTCATGCGCAAACTTTATGTCACCTAAATAATTGGGGAAGCTTTAAAAACCAATTCATTTGTATTCCCGTGCGGGAAAAAACTGGTTTCTTGCGATGTACAATGATGAAACCAGTTTTACGAATACCAAAAAAAATTTCAATTTTTCAAAAAATTTTTTTCTGTCCGGGCACAATCCATCGTCTTATATGATGGAGGGATAAACAAATGAGAATATACATCCTTGCGCTTGTTTTACTGCTCATTGTGCCTGCCGCCCATGCGGGAACACTGCTCATAAACGAAATTGCACCTGCCACCAGCGGTGATGACTGGGTTGAAGTTTTTTTTTCAGGCGAATGCGGGGAATCAATCAACATCTCTCTCCTATTCGTAACCATGTACTATGGTTCAAGCGAAAGGCTTTCCGATGATCCCATCACGCTGTATGCCTGCGACCGCGCCCAGACCCCGTATGATGACCGATTCGCGGTGGTGCATCTTGCCGCATTAGGGATTGCCGATGAAACCGACTTCACGGGCGATACCAACCGGAACGGATATATCGACATTTACTGCAACAATTATTCGGGAAGCCTGTGGAATACCGACTGTGTAACAGCTATTGATATCGATTCCGATCCATCGAACGGCATGATTGATTTCGCCGCGTATTCAAACAGAGACGGTACCCCAAACTCGACCATGCTGAGTTATCTTTCCTGCGGGCAGAGCTTCAATCAGTGGGAAGCATACAGCGGCGAAAACCCCCAGCTTTGCATGATTGACATCGGACAATCGGGGTTACAATCACACCAAAGCATCGCGCGGATTTCTGAATCCGATACCAATCGCAAAGAAGATTTCGCCCTTACCAATTTCCAAACGCCCGGAAGGCCGAATAAAATTTCTGATCTGTCATCATCAACCCGCCTTTTCGAGATAGGGCAAAAGAGAATAACAATCCTGCCTGGCCATCCCGTTCACGGAAACTGTGCAATTCCGATTACTGCATTACTACCGCTTTCTGTACGATTTCGCATCTTTTCACCCACCGGGCTTATGATCTTTGAATCCCCGCTTCAGCAAAACATCGCTCCCGGCTTGCATATACTCACCTGGAATCTTACAGGCGCGGGGCACACCGCAGGCAGTGGCCTCTACCTTGCCGTCATTGAAGCGACCAACAGCGCTTCGCGCCGCTTTCAGCGCGAAACCGTGTATCTGATCATCAGCCGCTACCAATGATAGCGACGATGATAGCCATATCGGTGGCAGTCACTTCGACTGCATTCACCTATCGTGAACTTCATCCCGCCGCGCTGTTCCCATATTACCGTGCCGCAGTAGAAAACGATATTGCGCGTGTTTTTGTAAATCCCGCATATCTCCCTGATTCACCTTTGCTCTTCTTCAATATGAATTATGCAAAACCCTACAGTCTTGAAGGGTTATCTGCCGCTTCTTTATACGCGGGAACTTCTCTACATGATTTTGGTACTCTCCTTTCGTGGAACTCCTTTGGCATCGACGAATACAAAGAAGATACCTGTGAAACATCGTTCGGGAGTAAAATTGGAAGTTTCGTATCCGCCGGGATAAGCACCGGCATTTCGCGGCTTTTTATACACACTGAACTTGTCGATTTCACCGAATATTTTTTCAATTTCCGCGCAGGTATTTCATGTACCCCTTTCTCCTGGCTTAATCTGGCATTTCATCAGGAAAATATTCGCTCACTTTTCCAGGAGAATGCACGCGATATTCATTACCCCGCCTGGAGCGCAGGCACTGTGCTGCGCCCGGCACCGGGCTTGTCTGTAAGCTGGAATATCAATAAAACATATTTTTCATATATAAACAGCTTTGCGGCTTCGGCGAATCTCTTAAAATGGCTTTCAGTATCGGGCGGATATTCCCGCGAAACAAACACGCTTGCAGGATCGGTCAACATACTCGTAAACGGAATTGCTGCATCCTATGGCCTGCGCTATCATAGTTACCTTGGAACCACGCATGGCTTTTCCGTGACTCTTCGCTACAACGCACCGGCGCTTGAAGAAATAAGCTATTCGAAGCCGCTAAAACCTCCGTGCAACGAGCCAATCAATCTGGCACACTGCAATAAAGAAGATCTCGCCCGTGCAGGCATCGACGAGCTCATCGCCGAACGCATCGTAAAGTATCGAGAAACAATCGGCCCTTTGAGTAAAAAATCGCTCATACAGATGGGGCTTTCTTCGAAGGAATACAGACGGCTTTCGCATTGCTTTCTCAATCTTTCCGACGATGAAATTGTCTCACGAAAGGAAGAGCCGAAAAAGAAGCGCGTGTCAAAGAAGAATGTTTTCAAAAAAAATCCAAAACCCGTTCTTCCTTACCGAAACGCCGAAACCCGTAAACTTTTATTCCATAAACTCGTACAGGACGGCGTAAAAGCATCATCGGCACTTCGCATCAGTGAGCTTGCGAAAGACCTTACGCGACAAAAGCTTGTCGATTCAATCAGCCAGCTTCCCTTTTTAAACGATTCCGAAAAACAGGCGGCAAAGAAGATATGCGCCGGACAGTAATTATTCTAATAACGCTGAGCATCACCATTCCACTTTTTGGAGGCGATTATTATTTTCAGATTCAGAGCGAATATCGACGCGATGCGGTAGATTTTGAAGATGATATTCATGAATTTTATCGCCAGAAGCACAAAATTCGATTCAGCGAAAAAAGCGAAGCACACGCTGCCCTGGTCTACGATATGCATTCAGAGGCATCACGATACACGTGGAATATTTTTCTCTGCGATATCTCCCCGCACTTCATTTTTTTTGCGGGAAATTTTTACGCGCATTTCGGCAAAGGATTGCTTGTAGGGAGACGCAGTGTTTTTCAGGCTGATATTTTTCAACCGCATGGAGAAATATTTTTCGGCGAATCCATCACCCCTGCCTTAAGCGGAAACCCATATTTTGCATTCAACGGCTGCGGTGCGAGGTATCAATTTTCCATGAGCGACATCACCATACGGACGCTTGCATTTTACTCACTCAAAGAGCGATACATCTCACAGGAGGAGTATGAATCACGATCGACCCTTTCATCGACCTGGTCACTCGATTTGTATGATGAACGATCAGAATGCAGAATAGAACCGGTGCACATGCACACAGCGGGAACAAATATTTCAATTTTGCTGCATCGCCTCTTTTCTCTCGATGTATACGGCATCTGCAACGAAGCAAAGACGCATTTCGACGACGATATTGCGCTTCGAGATGGAGTATTACGCTTCAATGGGTTCGGATTTACCGCGCAATACCGCGACGAATATATTACCCTTTTTTCAGAAATAACATCGAGCAGCACCTCTTACAGGAAACAGGACGGCAATCATTCAGCATCCACCGGCAGTGCAGCGCTTACAGGCATTTTGCTTCGCTCGGCGTATTTCACTGCGTACTTTGCCTATAAAGCAGCAGAGCCTGAGTATTTCAGCCCCTACACTGCGACAATTGGTGAATATATCGGACCCGGGATGTTTCTTGAAGCATGCTACACTCCATTTGAAACACTCATATTCGGTGCAAAGGCTTCATCCGAGACAAAAAGCTCTCCTTCTTCCGGCGAGGAAGACATCCCAAAAACCAAAAGGGAACAGCTGTTTTGCGAATATTCATTCGGACTGCTGCATGCGATGCGCATTGAGTATGCGCGCCTGTATCGTTCAAACGATGAGGTAAATCGTCGCCGTTTCCGCAGCCGCATTGTGCTTGGAAATCCATCATTCGTTTTACTCTCTGCATCCGGCACCTATCAAAGGCATAACAATATCCCATCATCATATTGCACCACCGCTTCACTGTCCCTTTTCGTGCATCGAATTTTGAGTGCACACGCATCCTGGACGAGGGGCTGGATACATGATGGAAACCCTGTTTACGAATATCTTCTCCCGCTCAAAAACACGAGCATTCCGGGAACTTTTATCAGAGAATCCGGGAATATGTATGCAATGAAATTTGTCTTTTCCCGCTGGGGATTATACTTCTCGTGTCGAGGCGTGTATGAAATACCTGAAGCACGCACAAGAAAAACGCTTTTTGAGTTATTTGCAAGCGGCGAGTTTTGAGCGCATAACGGCTGGACGATAATTATGAATCGAGATAATAGCGGCTTCCCTTCGGCCGCATCGAGCTGGTGCATCAGGAAAAAATTGGCATAGTAATAGTAAAGGATGCGCTTTTCAAAGAAACGCTGGGGTACGGGAACTTTTCCGGACCGCATTATTTTTCACAAGTAAAATAATTTTTTCTGCGCCCGTGACATCATTTCACACGATTTATGAAACTGATAATCTTCTTCCCACTCCACACTGATACTGATGCGATGCCGAACACCACGATAATCGCAGGCTCTGCCGGAAGCGCGTCAAACGTAAATGAAATTCCAAATCCGGTTAGCGCGAAGGCAATCGAAAAAGCAATCGTTGCGGCAATCACCGTTTTTATTGTGCGAAAGACAACGAGCGCGGTAATCGCAGGAGCTATGAGAACCATCATCGCGACATAGATGCCTAAAACGCGTACACACAGTGCGATGATAAAACCCGCGCAAAAGTAAAAAAGCATATTCACCGCCTCAACGCGCATACCGTTAAGCCTGGCCTGCAGCGGGTCGAATCCCGTCAAAAGAAATTTTCGAAACAACAGCGCAAGCACACCCGTTGCAGCAAGAAGATGCGCAAGATAGTGCACAAACACTTTTTTTGGCGTGTAGAGAATTTCGGTGAAATACGCTTTTAAAAGAAGAAGATCTGAACCGCCCGCGAGTTTGTTCAGCAGTGGAATGAGGCCCATCAGAAAAACAAAAAGTATCCCTAACACGCTTTCTGTGTTAATAAGTCCCCTGCTCATAAAAAAGACGAGCGGCAGCATGACAAGCATCAGCAGAGGGAAAAGGAACATGTCCATGTGAAGCAAATCTGCGACCATCGGATCCGAATTCTGATACAGCACAAGCGCGTGTGTGCTCTCGTGACTCACAAGGTGAAACGCCATTCCCAAAATGAATGAAAGTTTTGCCGCAGATGAAAGCACAAGCCCGAAGAGGCTTGCCCGGCGCAGCACCAGGAAAAGCCCCACAAAGGAGGCGCATGCAAAGTACGGAATACTCGTCATCAGTTGAATTCCGTACTGCGCAGCATAGTAGTGCAGTTTTTCAGCCAGCCCCATTTGCAATCACCCTTCCGTTTTCAATTTCAAGGCAGTTGGTACAAAAATCAACATTCTCGTGATGGTCTATAATGATGAGCGTGCAGTTGAGCCGCCTGCTTTCATCAAGAAGGAGTTTTTTTATTTCGAGCTTTCCTGTCCTGTCGATGTTGGCAAAGGGCTCATCCAGGAGCACGGCTTCCGGTCTGGAAATAAGCGCGCGTGCGATGAGCGCCCTTTGAAATTCTCCTCCGCTTACCTGATGAAAAAGGCTTTTTGCTTTTTCAAAAAGGCCAACCCGCGAAAGAGCTTCTAAAATTGCGGTTCGCGTTTCATTTCGTCTATCCCGCCGTCGCGCACAAATCGCACCGTAATCTCGAAGCCCCATCGCCACAAGTTCCTCAAGTGTAATGGGATACTGCGCGTCAAAACGGTTTGTCTGCGGTACATAACTCAATCTCGAAAAAGTTGAATCGCGCCTGCCGCTTTGCAGATGCAATATCCCCAAAATGCCCAGCCCGAGTGTTGTTTTCCCACTTCCGTTTGCTCCCTTGATGAGGCAGACATCTCCTTCAACGATTTCAAGGTTCACTTCCGAAAGTACGTTTTTTTTACCATAGCCGAGCAATGCGTCTTCTAAAATTATTCGTTTCATTTTGAAAGCGCTTTATGAAGTGTGCGCACCGATACATCAATCATGTCCAGATATGTCTGTGTTTCCGGCGTTGAACCGGTCTGAATGGGAAGCACCAGAAGCTTTGCACCGCTTTTTTCTGCTATTCGTCGCGAATATTCCACATTCGACCAGGGGCTTACAAGCACAAGTAAAACATTGCGAGCCTTGATGTAGTCAACCACCTTCCTTGCATGAGCCGGCGAGGGCGCAACCCCGGGAAGCTCCTCAATTGTCATTCCCTGCACCAGCCCAAAGCGCCTCAAAAGATACACAAACTCCGTATGATATACGACCACTTCCTTCCCGCGGTGAGGCGCCATAAGCGTAATGAGCTCCCTGGTCTTCTTCATAGCGGCATTCTTAAATAAGACAAAATTCTTTTCGTACACATCTTTTCCGACAGGATCGATTTTCATCAGCGAGTTTTTTATATTTTTCGCAATTAAAATGCCGTTTACAGGATCTGGCCAGTAGTGCGGATTTCCATACGGATGAATATCCCCCATCTGCCGTGTGATTTCTCCAGTTGGTTTTTCGAGCAATTCAATTCCGTTGTATGCCGCGCAGTAGCCCGGCGAACCTCGATGGATTTTCGGATTGCGCGACTGGTTGAGAAGAAGCGGCACCCATCCAACTTCAAGCTCCAGTCCAACCTGCACGAACATATCTGCCCGATTCAATTTAAGAATGTAATCAGGCCGCGCCTGGACATAGTGTAAATCCGTATTTCCAGAAGTGAGGCTTTCAACGGTAACCCTGTTCCCGCCAACTTCCTTCGCAATACTCGCGAGATCGGTTGAGGTGGTAACCACGCGAAGTTGCGCATGCGCGGGCGTGACCGCACCAAGCAGCACCAAACATGCAAAAACAAAATATATTCGTTTCACCACATACCTCCTTATGTTAATAGCGATGTGCAGGATGATAGCCTAAAATGAAATCAGCCTGGCCGTACACCGCGTAATTCAACTCAGTTCCGAACACGTCTCTGCGCTCGAATGTAAGCCGGAAAAAGGAGAACTCCGAGGGCCGGTACGTTATCCATATTGACTGTGCGAAGCTTTCGCGCGTGATGGAATTTCCCGCAGAGCTTATTACCTCAAGCTCGGCGAAGTAATCGAACCGGCCTCCAACGAGCCAATACTGGTAAAACTGGTACTGAATATACGAATAGAAGCCGTGCTTTTTGTTGTTGCGATCCGCATCTGGCCGAATTTCAAGCCTGTACCAGTATTCACTTGAAAATATAAAGCTTCGGAATCTCCCCCTCTGCCACTTGAACGTCACATCCGCTCCACCAGTATGATCGATCTCCCTTCCCTCTTCATCAACAATGTAGCGGATGTAGGTAAATCCAAACTGCGTCCCGAGCTCTCCGTAAAGAGGAATAAACTGCTTGAGATGAGCCGTAACAAGAGGCCCCGGTTTCACCGGTCCTTCAGAATGCGTATGTCCCCAGCTTCTCCCATTGAACAAACCACATTTCAGTTCCTGATACCATCCCCATGGCAACAATAATGACACCTCCGCGCCCTGATCGAAAACTCCCTCATCGTCAAAAAGCATCGCATGCACAAGCGGCGTGGTGGTGAAATGCCAATCGTGCTGATGGATGGAATTGAGGCGCCCCACATCAGGAAAAAATCTCCCGAGCTTTGCGTAGAGATTATATGGAAGCGTGTTGAACTCAAAGAAAGCTTCGTGCAGCTCCACGAAATATGCCCCTTCCTCTTCATGCACTGCCAGATTAACTGTTCCGAGTGCAAGTTGGTCGACCCCCCCGAACAGGCCAAGCTCCGCGCTTCGCACGATCAATCCGTTTGGCGTTATTGCTTCGGAAGAATTTCTTCCCGCGGTGAGGTCTTTTCCGGCAACCATATCGGCTGCCACGAAAATATTCGGCATTGAAGCGCGGTCGAGAAACCCTGAATTTTTTTCGGATGGCTGTGCCTCTTCAGTGGATTTTTTTTCCAAAAATTTTTCAAGTTCTGCATCAACGTCTTCTTCGGCGCGGAGGGGGAAAACCCCTCCGACCACCAAAAGAAAAATTGAACAAAACACTGCACACACGCGATCTGTATTCATATAATGCTCCTCCCATCAATGATGGTGCTCTTCGTAAAATACTTTCACGCTTTGAAGACTTACTGAACCAGTTCCCTGGTAATAAAATTGCTCGCTGGCAGGCGCACCCTGATTTGTCCAATCACCTGGTTCAATTTCGATGAGGGAGTTCGCCTCTTCTAATGCCTCAATTGACTCGGCCGCTTTCACAATAACATGCACCGCCGGCGATTCCTGATGAAACCCTATGAGGAAATTCGCTTCGGTAAATGAATCGGTGTTTGTAGCTGTAGCACCACCATCACGATACTTTGCTTCAATATTTGAATTTGACCCAGAAAATTTAAATGTACCGCCACCAGTGCCATCAGCATTGGTGCGCGCAAACACGGTGAATGTGCCTCCATTCAAGTGTAGATTTTGAATCTGAATGTGATTGCCCACCGCGTCGATGCCGCAAAGCCTATGAATTCCTCCATCAAAGGTAAATTCAGTGGTCGTGCATTCGGTGCTTTCCTCTTCTTCGGAGCATCCAGCAAAGACAAGCAAAAGAGCACATGCTGCAATAAAGATATTTCTCCTTGTAATAAACATATCATTCCTCCGTAAATTAAGAATGTACCTTCTTTCTCAAAAAGGCATTCGTAAGTTGTGATACTATGCGCGTATGGGAATACAAGAGAAGTACTAGCAGGGCGACGCGCGAAGCGCAGTAAACGGAACGGAAAGTACATGTATAAAATAAATATCAGGAATCAGATATCGCGGGAAAGCTTCCAGCGCTCCTTCAAAGACGAAAAGAATTGGCGCCGATGAGGCAAGGTGATTGATGATGGTGCACGAAACGCAATTTCCATTCTCAACATGTGTATCGCAGGTGTGCGGTACATAGTGTCCGCCGAGCGCACAGGAATGCAAAGCGCAGCCGCCACAGCACGATGATGCCGAGTGATTGTGCGATATGTGCAGCGCAGCATTGCTCGCAAAGATGACCAGCGCCAAGGTGGCAATACAGGCGCGATGTATCCAACGCAATATTTTATTTTGCACATAGAAATAGTACATGCGATCATTCAATTACGATTAATTATGAGCGTCAAGCGTTTAATTGCCAAATCCTGCTTGACAGGTATCTAATTGCTATCCGTACAATATTGTTT
>DYLV01000060.1 GCA_020721925.1 Leptospira biflexa | reverse complement strand
GTCCTTTCAGTTCCGCAAGCGCTTCATTAATTTCATCCTGATGCAATTCGTGGTCTTCAAGCTTCCCCTGAAAATACATATCGTAGCCGTTCAAATCCAAAAGGCCGTGACCGCTCAAATTGAAAATGATCACTTTTTCCTTGCCCTCTTCCTTCGCTTCCAGCGCCTTTCGTATGGTCGCCGCAACCGCATGGCTTGTTTCGGGAGCCACGATGACACCTTCTGTTCTCGCGAAGGTCACTGCTGCCTTGAAACATTCGAGCTGCGGAATAGCCATAGGAGTATGAAGCCCCTCGACCACCGCCTGCGACACAAGCGGCGCCATACCGTGATAGCGAAGCCCTCCCGCGTGAATTGCTTCGGGCACAAAGCTATGTCCAAGCGAATGCATGGGCAAAAGCGGCGTCATCTTCGCCACATCACCGTGGTCGTAAATAAACGGCGCTTTTGTGAGAGTGGGACACGATGCTGGCTCAACCGGTATAATTTCAATATTTGCGCCATTAATCTTATCTGCGGTAAAGGGGAACGACAGCCCCGCAAAATTGCTTCCACCTCCGGCGCATCCAATCACCACATCGACTTTCTTTTCACCGATTTTTGCAAGCTGCTTTTTCGCTTCAAGGCCAATAATTGTCTGATGCAGCAGCACATGGTTGAGTACGCTACCGAGCGAATAGCGCGTTTGACCAGCTGGGTCTGTTACCGCCGCTTCCACCGCTTCGCTGATGGCTATGCCCAGGCTTCCGGGAGTATCAGGGTGCTTTGCCAGCACATCGCGTCCCGCCTGTGTTTCAGTGCTCGGGCTAGGGATACAGGTGCCTCCCCATGCCTGCATCATGAGTTTTCTGTACGGTTTCTGTTCGTAGCTGATACGAACCATAAAGACCTTGCACTCAAGCCCAAGAAGGGCACAGGCAAAAGAAAGCGCACTTCCCCATTGCCCCGCTCCGGTTTCGGTTGTAAGCTTTTTAATTCCGAATTCCTTGTTGTACCATGCCTGTGGAACAGCAGTGTTCGGCTTGTGACTTCCTGCAGGAGATACGCTTTCATTTTTATAGTAAATTCTGGCAGGAGTGCCAAGATACTTTTCAAGCGCAAATGCCCTGTGAAGTGGTGAAGGCCTCCATCGATAAAGAATTTCAAGAACTCCTGCGGGAATATCAATCCATCGCCGGGAACTGACTTCCTGTTCAATGAGATTCATCGGAAACACCGGCGCAAGCATATCCGGCGAAACCGGCTTTCCATCGGGCCCAAGCGGCGGCAAAAGGGGGCTTGGAAGGTCCGCGGCTAAATTGTACCACTGTCTGGGCATCTCATCTTCTGTAAGCACAACTCGTGTTAGCATGTTGCTTCCTCCTTAAATGATTGCATTTCTTGATACATATCACTCATCTGCCAGCATGCGATGACGCTCGATCATCTCCTTAAAAGCGGAAGGATTCCTTTTCAGCTCTCTGGATCCTCTGGTAATTTTACAAAGGCTAACGCCAAGCTTTTCAGAAATTTTGCGCTGACTCATGCCATCGTAGAGAAGTTTTACCAGTTCCCATCTAAGCTCTATTTCCTTCATTTCACTTTTCGTCAGAATGCTTTTTAAAAAACGCTCCACCAGCTTTACATCATCAACCGAAGCCAAGGCCGATGCGATTTCCCTTATCGAGTTCATTATTCACCGGGCAGGTGTTTCTATTAATAGAATCATTTTGTAAAACAATGCAATATTGTCAAGAGTTTTCCAAAAAAAAAGCACCTGCAGGCGCTCTTTTTCATACCGGGCAGGGTTAAATGCTCCTTTTTATGCACTTGATCGCTGACGCGCTTTCTTTCGCGCATATACCGCCGCACCCAATGCGCCTATTATCTGAGGATCGACCGAAAGAGGAGCTATTTCAACCTTAAGCACTTTCTCCAGCTCCTTAACCAGCCCACGGTTTTTCGCGCATCCGCCGGTGATTGTCACCTTCGGATTTATTCCAACGCGTTTGAGCAGCACAAAGCACCTTTTCGCCACAGCCCCCTGCACCCCTGCCGCGACATCTTCGGGAGGGTTCTTTCGCGCAAGCAGGCTTATCACTTCGCTCTCGGCAAAGACACTGCACTGGGCTGTCACGGGAATTGCTTTTTTCGACGCAAGCGAAAGATTGGAAAACTCCTGAAGTTCCATTCTGAAGATTCTGCTCATTGCTTCGAAAAAGCGCCCCGTTCCCGCCGCGCATTTATCGTTCATCACAAATTCCTTAACCGAGCCTTCGCTGCCAAGTGCAATCCCTTTTACATCCTGGCCTCCTATGTCGACAATCGTTCTTATGGATGGATCGCAATAGTAGACACCCATGGCATGGCAGCTTATTTCCGAAATATTTTCATCTGCAAAAGGAATTTCGCTTCGACCATATCCTGTTCCCACGAGATATGCAAGATCCTTATGAGTTTTTAGCTTTTCAATATTTTTCATTGCTTCCTGAAGTGCAATAAGCGCGGTTTGTTCTGGATCGATCTCCCTCGGTACAATCGATTGTCCTAAAATTCCATCATCACCAATTATCACCGCTTTGCCTGTTGTTGAACCGATATCGCATCCGCCAAAGTACATTGTCATGAAAACCTCCTTTGTGTTATGTTGTTATTCGTTCATGGGACAAAATCACATTTTCCATAAAATGCTCAACCTGAGCTAAAATGCCCTCGCGTGGAACAATCCTTGTATCTGAAAGATCGTAATCGATGATGAGAACCGGGACGCCAAAATCTCTGCATTTTTCCCGCATAATAGTGTTCAATGCCTGCGTGTTTTTACACCCTATATGCCCCGCCATCCAGAGCATATCCACATTAAATTTTTTAATGATATAAAACATATCATCGAAATAATTTTCTATCGGCCCTCGGGTATGCCGCGCCATCGGTCCGTTCATGATGTTCCTTCCTAACCCAATCAGCATGGACTCTTCGCTCGATGTATCGATAAATGGGAGTCTGTTGAAGGTCATGCTGTCCATCACGCATGAAACCCCGTATTTTTTCTCAGCCCACACGAAAAGGTCCACTGTATGAAGCGTGGGAGGATTCCACAGAAGGGTACGGTATTTTTCTTCTGGAAGCGCTGATATACCTTTGTCTCTGTTTTCCTTTGCAAGCTCCACGAGCTTTTTAAACACTCTGGTGCCCGATTGAAGCCCCGCACAGACATTAAAAAACCACAGATGCCCGAGATACACCGCTTCGGCGGAAAGCGGCGCAGGCTTTTGCGCAACCATATCCCATAGTTCAAGTTCGTATTCCATCATCCTATTGCGCTCTTCGCAAATTTCTTTAAGCCGATCCCAGTCCATTCTGCCGGGTGTATGGGTTTCAAGCCATGCGATCATTCTCTTCAGCTCTCCAGCAAAATATTTTTCCGCGCGCGCATCTTTGAAATTGTGGGGAATATCCAGCCGAAACACCGGCGCCTGAGTTTTCTTCGCCACATATAAATACGAAGTCATCCCGCCATCGCAGGGAAGATTCGAAGTCACCACCGCAATCGCAGGCGGAAGGCAGTTTTTCTGCGTCATACCCACCACCGATTTGGGCAAGCTGCACACGTCGGGAGGCACACCCTCGTTTTCGGAAACATCAATGTATTGCTCCATGGCGCGCGGCTCAAGAATAGGAAGAAGTATGCCGAGAATCTCGGGCATCCAGGGTGAAAGACCCATAGCTCTGAGGATTTCCGGCGGCACCATATCTTCGTGCAGCACAAGCCGATCTTTCTTATAGTAGATGCCTTCCAGAAGATTAATAACTTCCCTGGTTATTTCGTGGATGAGCATGGAAATTGCTTTCCGGTAATTACCGCTACGACCATCGCCAAGTTTCGATATAATCCTGTTTCCCTTCAAAAGCTCCCAGAGCCAGGGGTACCGCATAAGGTCGCGCACCATATCGTACGGCCCGTTTTTGAGTCCCATAATCGCAATGGAAGCCCAGTTCAACAGTTTATACTTCCCGCTTACCGCACGATCTGCCAGTGTGATTTTTGCCATATCATTTCCCCATGCTTTCAATGAATGCCTGCACTCTTGTGCGTAGCTGGCCCTCCCCGCTCAAACGATATTCCCTTTCAAGGCGAAGAACAGGAATACCCTTCTCCCTCAATTGCGTCACAAGCATGCTCGTCTCCACACCCCACGTGTCGCAAAATTTGATCGACTCAATGATTATGCCGTCGGCCGCAAAATCGTGATACAATTTTTCTATGTATTCAAGCCTTTCAGAAAAACCCTCCATCATACGCGGACATTTCGTGAGCGTGAGAATTCTTCTGGCCAGAATTTCATACGGATCGCCCTCGATCTGATATGCTTCGAGCTCGGGAAAGCTTCCTGTGCAGAAGCGGTCAGCAACGACAAGCGCGCCTTGTGATTCTATTACTTCGGTGAACGATGGATCATCAAGGTTTCCACCCACAAGCATCACACGCGCCCTGTATTTCTTTGAAGGCTTCGTATGTTGCGCCAATTCAAGAAATTCCTTCGCAATCCGCATCGCATCGTCAGGCGGTACAATGAGCATCGCAGTGATGAGACGATGATAGTCTGCGCCCGAGAAAGGTATCTCCGGCATCCTGCGCATTTCGCCAATATGACGCAATATTTCGTTGAGCGCTTCTTTGCGCTTGATCGCGTTTTTCACGCTCTCATCGCTTGCATCAACTCCAAAGCGCTCTTCAAGGCGCACAGCAAACTTCTTAAGTTCATCAATCGTCCACTCAAGAGCTGCATCGGTGTATTTGTGTGGTATATCCAGAATGTAAATGAATTCCGGTTTTTCACAATATTCAAGATTGTCGTTAAGCCTTCGCAGATGGTCGCAACTTGCGGTAAACACATAGCCGCCAATAAAACTGTATCTCCCTTCAAGCGCATACTCCAGAAGACTGCGCGTAAGAGAGCACATGACGCTTGAAAGATATACATCGCTCATTTCCGTTCCACCGATGTGCGGGGCTCGAAGCCGCACAGGGAAGATATTGCCGAGCGAAAGAAGAACTTCCGGCACCATGCTGCATGCATAGCCGATTGGAACCATCCCTTTTTCAACAGCTCCCTCTATAAGCCTGTTGTATGGTTCGTCGAGAATCTCCGTAAGGTTTATTCCGGTGGAAAGCATTACCCCCTCACCTCACTTTTTTTTCCAATTCCAATTGATGCAAGAATTTCGCGAACGGCACAAAAACACGGATTATCTGGCAAATCAAAAAAGTTTTCCGCGCGCATATCCGCTCTTCGAATATCGTCGCATTCCGGAACTATTCCCAGAAACGTAATTTCTTCCGGTAAAATAAAATCTTCACGATCGTAATCGCGCATTTTATTTATCACCAATCCCGCCTTTTTAAACTTCACCGCTTCCTGCGCCACCGCATGAATGGTTCGAGCCACATTCAACCCTTTCGCAGAACAATCGCTTATCAGTATCAGATGCGTCACCGTTTCGAGCACCCTTCGGTTAACCTGCTCAACACCGGCTTCAGCATCAATAACAACGTAATCGAAATTGCCGGCAATCTGTGCGATAATATCTCTCAGAAGGTCGTTCACCTGACAATAACATCCCTCTGTTTCGGGTCTGCCAATGGCAAGAAACGCAAAATTATTCTGTTCACGCAAAGCACCAAGCATTTCGTAATCGATAAGCCCGAGCACGCGCTCTTTTTCACCGGCTTTGCCTTTTTTGACGAGATCAATTACATCATTTCGGACATCATCGACCGTCTTTTCTACCGATATCGACAGCGCGGTTGCAAGCCCCACGGCAGGATCGGCATCAATTGCAAGAATTTTCGCATCCTGCTCCCGCATAAGCTCACGCACAATTGCCGCAGCAACTGTTGTTTTTCCCACTCCCCCTTTTCCGCACAGCGCCAGTATTACCGGATTTCCATCAGTTCCTTTTTTCATTGTGGGCCTCACTTTGATGTTCCCGAAATATGCGAAGGCCTTCCACTTCCGTGCATACATCGGTATATTCACAGCTTGAACAGTCGAAATTCATTTCAACCGCCATTCTGTTCATCGCTGCAATTCGCTTTTCGACTTTTTCCCCTACATGATACAGCGACCGTACATCTGACGAATCGGATGTAACGATAATGAATTCCACAGCTCGAACAAAATCGAATGCACGATACAATCTCGAAAGCTCGCCCGCGAGAATAGAAAAAGAAAATCCTTTCTCAAACGCTTCCACGCTCACACGGCTCCATTCTCTCAAGTACTGCGACACGGCTCTGAGCATATATCCTTCAAGCTCTAAATCGTAGCGCGCGAGCTCAAGCTTCCTATGCCGTTCATAGCAATTTTCTTCATCCATCCCTTCCACCGCAAGCATCACCACCTTTGCGAAAGGCAGGCTCTTGCCGCGAGACTGCGGAATATCCGAACCGATGAGATGTACAACCCCATCGTTGATTAATTCTTTCTTCTGCGACCAGACCATAAACGAAACCGATTCGTTCCTCGGATTCCCCAGTTCAACCGCCGTGCTTGATGCAAGCACCAGGTTTCCGCCTTTCATTTTTGGCCACCAAACTCCTTCGGCTTTCAGTTTTTTTATCGCATTTTGCCTGCTGAAGCCTTCCAGTGTATTTCGAAGTTCAGCAACGATGTCATCGAAAATATTCATACGATAATTTTATACGGCAATGAGAGATTCGCGCGCAATGAGCGCCGCACCGAGCGCACCCGCAATCTGCGGATGGGGCACGTGTTTTATTTCCACACCAAGTGCGCTTTGCAGCGCTAAAAACATTCCTGCATTATTTGCCACCCCTCCGGTCATGACCACATCATTTTCCACACCAATACTGCGCGCAAGTGACGCCGCACGGTTGGCCACCGCGCGATGCAGTGCTGCCACGATATCGGGGACTTCTTTCCCTTCGCTCACCAGCGAAATGATTTCCGTTTCGGCGAATACCACGCACTGATTTGAAAGAGTCAAAAACTCCTTCGATTGTGACGAAAGTTCTCCCATATCTTCCAGATTAATTTCCAGCGCATCGGCAATTATTTCAAGAAAACGCCCCGTTCCCGCCGCGCATTTGTCATTATACACATAACGGGCCACATTGCCTTTCTCATCAACCTTAATCGCCTTCGCATCCTGCCCGCCGATATCAACCACCGTACGGACGCCAGGCACCTGGAAAAACGCACCCCGCGCGTGGCAGACAATTTCTGATTCAACGCTTTTCACAAAACCGATGTGTCTTCTTCCGTATCCGGTACCCACGCAGCAATCGATATCATCGAATGTTATTCCCGCTTTCGCAAGCGCCCGTTCCATCACTTCCCTCGCACTTTTTTCAGGATACGCATGCGCGCGTATCACTTCGGATGCAAGGATTCTTTCATCGTCCAAAACAACCGCCTTTGCCGTCAATGATCCTATATCGCAACCCGCCGTTATCATTGTGCACCTCCAATTTTCTCGCGCGCAATAAGCGCCGCGCCAATCGCACCCGCAAGCTGGGGATCCGCTTTGACCACCCGGCGAATTTTCACTCCCAGAATTTTTTCAAGCGCGCGCACCACTCCGAAATTTTTCGCTACTCCTCCGGTCATGCAGACTTCTCGCTCCACTCCGATGTTTCCGGCCAGCACTGCCATGCGTGCCGCCATCGCAGTGTTGATTCCTGCAGCGATATCTTCAATGGGTACGCCATCATTGATGTGCTGAATCACATCGGCCTGCGCCCACACCGTGCAGGCGGTAGCAAAAGTTACCGGATTTTTCGATTTCTCCGAAAGCGCACTCAGGGCATCCAGCTCCACTCCCATCACTTTCGCCATCACTTCCAGAAATCGGCCCGTGCCGGAAGCGCATTTGTCGTTTGTGATGAATTTTACCATATTGCCTCTGCCATCAAGTTTAACCGCTTTGCAATCCTGCCCGCCGATATCGATCACGGTGCGAACATTGGGAATAAGCCACCGCGCGCCGCGCGCATGGCACGCAATTTCAGAAGAAGTTCCATTTACAAATGAAATCTTTTCGCGACCATATCCAGTCCCCACGCAGAAGGCGATGTCAATCATCGAAAGCTTCGCTGAATCGAGCGCCTCTTTCATAACTGCATCAGCCGATTCCCAGGGGCGCGCCTTTGATTTTATTATTGCAGAGGAAATAATTTTCCCATCGCTCATGATTACTGCTTTCGAAGTGAGCGAACCCACATCGCAGCCTGCAACAAACTTCATATAAGCCTCCTGACAGTTAAAAATTCCAGAAAACGGTCGCGCGTGGTTTCCCATGACTGCACTCTTTCATCAAACGCGTCCGCATACATGATAAAAGTGGGAAATCCTTCTTTTTCAGTATCGCGCGCAAGTAGCTTCACCATTCCCCAGGTGTTCCTGCAACCAGGCGTGCCGTTGTACACAATGAAATCGGCCTTATACATCTTCGCAAGCGACAGCGTATCCTGCAGCCACATGTACGGCGAATCGTAGGGCCCGCGAATGGATTTGATCATCGGCATTCGCGAGTTTAAAAGAGCAATATCGTCGATGAGTTTTTCCAGATTGTCGGTATGAAGCGAATAAGCCGCCTCGTACGTGCCGTATTCTTTTACATGCGGCGCATTCGATGCCCACGATCGGGACAGGATATTTCCCTGATAGCATATTCCGTACTCATCGAGCATCTGCCAGAATTTCAAGCTTTGCACATAATGATCGATGTAGCAAAAAAAGGAACGCACCTTCTCCGTTCCCCCGGCAATGCCCGATTTTCCCTCCAGAGCGTTTTGTTTCGCCACTTCAAGCATCGCTTCGAGCACACCGGTGCATTCCGGCATGCCGGCAAAAAGAAAACGTGATGCGTACACGAAGAAATTATACGTCACCGGCAGGGGATTCGGCACAAACCGCGCCAGATCTTCCAGCTCCGCGATAAGTTCATCCTGCTTTTCCGCTTCTTGCAGCGTGGCGCGAAGTTTTTCAAGGTCGAGCTTTCTCCCCGAATGTTCTTCAAGAAAGGCGATTAGCGCCTTGTAATCCTCGCGATGATACTCATCCGAACGATTGCCAGTTAAATCGGGCGGCATATCGAGCTGGAAGAATGGCTTGTTGAGATACGCCGCCGCAAAAGAAAACGCGTTGGCATTGGTATCGCACACACCGGGGGTATCCGTCACAATCATGTCGATATCGGCACCAACCCCCGCCAGATACGCACCCAAACTTCCTCGCTGTGAAGAGCACGAGGTTTCCGTAAATCCCGCTTCATTGCAAAAGTCCAAAAAATCGGCGCTTCCTCGCTTGTAGGTAAATGTGAGCATCACCGAAATGACTTCAAGGCATATCGGCATGATATCCATTGCATAGAAAATCACCGGTGAAAAACAGAAAGTCGTCACTGCTGTTTTATAGCCTCTCTCCTTCGCATTCACAAGATTATCCAGATACTTCGCACAGATTTCTATAAACTTCTGTCCCGGCTTTCCCGTTGCAAGCACCGTTTCTACCACTCCTCGAAAATAGGGAATGTAGCGAAGCATGTGTTGATATTCTTTTTCAGTTCCGCTTTTTAACCTCGATGCGGCCGAAAAGCAGCTCCAGAGCATCCAGTCAAAGTTATATTCTTTCAGCTCTTTTCTCATGCGATTTCCCTCCTTTTCTGGCGAATGCGCTCGATAAATGCATCAACCCGCATTTTAAGACGCCCCTTCTCAACCAGTGGTCCGTATTCGCGTTCAATTCTCATACAGGGAATGCCTTCCTTTTCTAAATCCCTTTCAAAAAGACCGTTTTCCGCACCATGAAGATCGCAAAACCGGATGTTTTGCAGGATGATGCCATCGACTTTCGCTCTGGCTGTTTTCTGACGTAGAATCTCAAGTCTCCTCCGATAATCGCCATATCTGCGGGGACATTCATTGTGCGCCAGATACCGCTTTGCCAAATTAAAAACCGGATCTCCGCTTTCTTCAACCATGTCTTCGTACAGCCTGGTACCGAAACATAAATTGTCCGCCACCACCAGGGCATTACTTCCTTCGATGAGGCGCACAAGCTCCACATCGTCATTTGCGCTTCCAACCAGCATTACCCGTACCCGATCTGCAATTCCTTTGCTCTTTCGCGCATTATCTATGAATTCCTTCAAACATCGATTGTATTCTTCCCTCGGCATCGCACCCCCCGCAATAATCACTGCAAGCGCTTCACTGCCGCTGAAGGGCGGTTCATCAGCCGAACGAAGTTTTTCAAACTCCTCCAACAGTTTTCTGCTTTCATTATACAATTTTATTGAATAACGAAGTTTTCCATCATCAACTTTAACGCTGAAATGTTTTTCCATCTCTGAAATAAATCTATGGGTTTCGTCAAAAAACCACTTAACCGTGTAATCTGCGTATTTGTGCGGAACGCCGTAGTGAAAATGAAATTTTGGCATCGATCCGGGAATATCCTTTCCTGCTTTTCTCCAGCATTCGTCAAGTCTGCGCATTGAATCGCATCCGGGGGTGATGATTGCACCATCCAAAAATGCAAATTTCCCTTCACCCGCAAGCTGTAGCATGCAGCGCGGGAGGCTGCAGATAAAAGGGCCAAAGTATGTATCGCCGATTGCGGTATCGCCGGCCCCGTAACCGCGAATTCTATACGGAAGAATCCCTGCTGAATGCAATATCTCATCCGGCACATAAGAACAGGTATATCCGACCACGCATTTCCCTTCCGATTTCCATTTTTTCACAAAATCATTCTCGAGAGTTGTTGCCGCATGCATGAAGACATCGTTCATCGCGAAACCTCCTTGCCTAAAAGAGCGTGTCTGAGCCTTTCAATGGCATCGGCCATCTCTTCGTTTCCTTCTTCCTCTGAAATTAATTCGGCAAATCCACGCAGAAGAGGCGGCATCACCTCGGGTGCTATCGGCCGAAGTGCCGCTACCAGATCTGAAACCACGTGTGCGACTGCTCGTGATGCTTCATATTGGTCAAGAGAAGAAAAGAACTGAGATGCCGCATCCCGCACCAAATCCGGTCGCTCTTCGTGTATCATATTAAAGAGCGATACGAATGTATCTATCATTGATGCGAATTCCTGCATATCGATTTCAGAAATTCCATCAGCCAAATCGTCGCAGTTTCCCGCTTCCTGCATGGCAGATTTAATCAACTCAATTTCCCGCAACAAGCGCCGAATCCGCAGAGCCGCCGTACGGAATTTCGCACGAAGAATTCCCCGGATAAGCTCGGGTCGGTTCTCCACGGCATCGAACAAAGCGCTGGACATCATATTTTTCATATCACCCACAAGCTCCGTCATACGAAGGAAGGCGGATGAATCCATTGTTTCCAGAAAATCGTTCAAAAGCTTTTCCACAACTCGTGGGAGTTGAGGTTTTCCGGGCTCTCCGAGGAGAGCACTGCCCGTGTGAAGTTTACGCACAAGTTCATAGAGCTCGTTTGCAAGAAGGCCCATCCGCGAGAAATCTATTTCATTTAATACTGAAAGCAACACATCAACAAGGAGATCGGGAGCGAGCTTATTGATCGGCGCGATGCTCTCTTTAAGGGAGCGCACGAGAATGTTTATCCCTGAAGGGATGAGACCAAGAATACAGATAACCTTTGCGGGATATTTCCAGAGCTCCTCGTTTATGTTTTTTACGAGGCTTTCTATATCGCCGGCGGAGTTTTCTACCGCTTCCTTCAATTCCCCAAAATCCACTCTTCCAATAAACGAAGAGAAAAGCGGGGTTAAATTTTCAGAAAAAAACTGCGGGTTTACCGTACGAATTTCATTGACGATGTGCAATCCCGCATTCATCAAGTCCGCAAATGCTGCACCATCAACTCCCTTTAGAAAATCTGAAGCCAATTTTTCTTTGTCTTCTTGAGGAAGCGCCGAAACCCGTGCAGCAACATCAGCGATTGCGTGCACAATTCCGCTCACAAGCACGGGAAGTTCCTGCATTGCCGCTTTTGCGAATTCAGGTTCGCTTATGAGATTTTCCATCACGGGAAATGTATTTTCGGGAGAAAAGCCCTTTTGAATGCTTTTCGCAACCAACCCGGCAACAGCTTTCTTTAATATATTTTTTCCTGCCCAGCGTGTAACAAGCTGTGGTGCAAGCGCACGCACAATTGCATCAAACTCATCTCGAGAAGCAATTGCCGCCGCAAGCCTTGCAAGGAATATATGTTCATGGGTATTTTCATCCTGCGATAACTGAGGAGATTTAATATTCTGCATATTCACCTCTGAAATCCATCTTTTGCTGCAGTATCACATTGCTTTAAAACCGACGCCGTTGCGGCATGTACCTCTTTATCGAGAGGAAGCACTTTATCGAGAATTTCCCTGAGTATGTCCACCTGCGCATTGTACGGCATGAAATTCGGCGTAAGCATTGAATGAAAAATCATGCCTAAAAGATACACAAACAGCGCGCGGGCCTGTTTTTCTGAAATCTGCAGCTCACGCGCCATTGCGTCGGTGTAGTAGTTAGAGAAGCTGATAAAGACCGGCTCAGTGTCACGATTTTTAATGTTGCGCATCATATCGATTGCAAGCAACATGAGGTTCTGATAGAATTCGCCATACTCTTTCCACTTCTCAACAAAAACATCGAGCTTTTCGGAAATAGTGGGCAAATGTGCGGTGCGCAATATAAATTCGTACACATTCGTCTCCTGCACGAAGGCAAACATCTGTTCCATTATATTTTCTTTTGAGGGGAAATAATGATACAGCGTTCCTGTCGAAACGTCGATTTCCGCCGCGAGTTCCCGCATGGTGACGTTTGCAAACCCTTTCCGACAAAAAATCGAAAAACACTTCTGCAAAAGCTCGCGGCGGTATTCATCATGATCGACTATTTTCGGCATACTGGTTTTCTCCCGTGAACATTACATTCTATCATCCCTCCCGCACAACTATCTTCCTTTTGCGCTTTTCTTCTTTCCGGATTTTTCGGAAATGCGCTTCACTGCCTCCATTCCTTTCTTTTTTTCACCAGCCAGATGCTTCGCGAGACGCTTGCCGAGACACACAAGGGTCAAGGTGGGAGGAAGACCCCACGGCTCGGGGATCACCGAACAATCGCACACGTAGAGATTTTCATAATTTTTCACCTTTAGATTTGAATCTAAAAATTCGCCAATTTTCACCGTGCCGCCCGGATGCGCGGCAAGATACCAGGTCTTATAGATTCCTGTCGCGCCCGCCTTTTTCAAAATTTTTTTTGCAATTTCATATCCTTTCATGAGCTTTGCCCTATCTGCATCGGTGAGTTTTTTTCGCACTCCGCCGCTGTCAGTGATTCTTCCTGCAAGATCATCGCGGATTTTGATCATGATGCGCAGAGTTTTTCGCGCTTCGAATAACCGCCAGAATCGTCCCACCTGCGCAGTGAACATCTGATCGAGCGGCCAGGGAATCGCCATATCGGTCATCACTATGCCATCTTCCGGAAAATGCATGCCCCCGGTCATAGGAATCTCATCCGGCTGTTTGCGTACATCCTTTACTTTGCCGCATACTGTGATGAGCGGATCGTAAAAATAATTATATCCCACATTTTTAAGTCCCATCTTGCGCAGAATGACAGGGGATCCGATGCCGCCAGCCGCAACGACTATCGTGGGCGCAAAGGCCTTATACGATTTCCCTTTCATTGTGAATTCGACGCCGACCGCTTTGTTGCCGTCTAAAATAACCGTCTTTACTTTTGCATGATTCAACAGCACAGCTCCTTTCTGGACTGCATCCTCCACGAACATGCGCGCGCTCCATTTCACACGAGTTGGATCGCCATAGTACCCGAACCGGTATCCCGGTTTCCATCGTTCCTGATACATGAATTTCTGAAGCGGCTTCCAATCGTACCCAAGTGCGCGTGCACTTTCCATAATCCGGCGAGCCATTGGCGTAATCATTTCATCCTTCAATATACCGATTGGCATCTCTTTCCTGGCCTCTGCCTCTTCTGCGCTGACATCAATACCGTATTTCTTCAGCATCGCATGCGGAACCGGAAAGCAAGTGCCGTAATAGAAAAGCGAACTGCCTCCAGTGGTAATGCCGCGCACCATACCCAAAAAATTATTCGTTATTAAAAGCCCTTTCCCGGGCCAGCATTGCTGACGAATGTATTGCCAGAGAGTTCCTTTTACAGGCCCACCAGAACCCCACTCGAGCATGAGCACTTTTTTCCCGCGATTGGTAAGTTCGCGGGCGGTTGTTGCGCCACCTGGACCTGTTCCAATTATTATTGCATCAAATTTCTGGCTCTGAATTGTTTCCATGCATTGCCTCCTAAATTGACATATCAGTTTTAAATTATAACGAACATCCGTTATAAATAAACCTCCCAGTCGGTTTTTTGTCAAGTAATTTTTTTATTATTTATTGCGATTTTATTACAATTCGATCGGCTGATTGCGATACTCAGAATACCCGTGCTGTTAAAATATTACGATAAGGTAACAGGTCTTCCCGGGTAGCAGCATCATCGATAATATTTTCACCTTCTTTTTTTCCTGTTTCAGGATTCATCTCAACAATAATATAAGGAATCTTTATACTTTTCGCACCTGCTGCACCATTGCTATCATTGATGCCATACCCCTACAATAATAATATGATCATGTACGGCATAAAGTTTTTCATCAGATGTATATGAAATTTTTTAACTTTTCCGGGAATGGTAATTGCAAGTGCATGTCACCCATAGTCGGAAAATATGTAATCAGATACGGTGTGATATTCTTCGTAAAAATAGTTGTTGAAAGGAATTTTCATCCGTATGCACAATTTTTGAACTTCCTCTGCGGCCGGGGGATCGGGAATTTTTTCTTGCCCTCTACCGGTGTTTTGTGTCTAAGGTTACGTGCCGTCCGCCCACGGGTCGGCGTAATATCGCGGAAAGGAACGCAATCATGAAACTCGGCATCTTCGGCCTGCCCCAGGCCGGCAAAAAAACCATCTTCGGGCTCCTCACGGGGACATCCCCGGCGACCATTGCGGCAGGCACCATTTCATCCGGAGTCGCCGAGG
>DYLV01000059.1 GCA_020721925.1 Leptospira biflexa | reverse complement strand
TCGCATCGATACGTACCGTTCTTCCGGAGCGGGCGGGCAGCATGTCAATACCACCGATTCCGCGGTCCGCATCACGCATATGCCGACTGGAATTGTGGTGCAGTGTCAGAACGAGAGGTCACAGCACAAGAATAGGTCGTTCGCGATGAAAGTGCTCAGGGCGAAGTTGTATGAATTGAAAAAGAAGGAGCTTGAAGAGAAAACATCGGAAAGGGTTGGTGATAAAAAGGACATATCGTGGGGAAACCAGATACGCTCCTATGTGTTTCAGCCTTATACGCTGGTGAAAGATCATCGAACCGGAGAGGAAATCGGCTCCATCGATAGAGTCCTCGACGGCGATATCGACGCATTCATATACGCCTATCTAAAAAACATAAAGAAATTGGTATAAGAATTATTCGCTATTTCTGCAAATTCTGCTTGAAATATTATCAGTATTACCCGCATGTGAAAGAGCACATTGCCAATCGGAGGGTTTCTTGAAAAAGAAAAAGGGCTCCTTTTTTAAGTATTTCGAGCCAATTGATATTTCATCGGCAATCTCAGCGTCTGGCAAAGATGCGCAACCGTCTGATGACGGTCTCGGTTTTTTCCCCTCAACACAAAGAAAGGAAAGCCTTTTTTTAAACAGGTTCTCCGGAAAAGACATTATGCATATTGCCGGGAGAGTCGGCATGGTAGCCCATCTGAAAAGCCTCGGCTTTGAGGATCTCTTTGCAATCGTCGAACGAGATGAGATGATGATCCACTACCTGAAAATATATCATCAACATCTCAATCCGCAAAATCTGCTGATTGATCTCAGACTGTCCGAGTCCAGGTTTGTGCCGAAGGGAGAGGCACTTGCAAAAAGCGGAATTGCAACGCTCGATATGATTGTCATCGAGTGGCTTTCAGCAGAAAATCCGAGAAATATCTTCGATCCATCGAAGCCCCAGCTTCCGGGGCAGAAAAAACCGGGGCTCGGGTGCCTCAACTATCTCATGGAAATGATGTATATTGTGGGGAGGGAAGTGATTAAAGACGGGTTTATGGATATCCCCGATCACATGCATGGCGCAATCATGTATTCGCGGAAATTCAAGTTTTTCAATCCTGTCCATGAGGCCATTCTTTACGCGATACTCCGTGATGTGAAAGGCCACTCCCTGCTGGATATATCATGGGGAATGATTACCGGCACCATTGTCGATGCGGCCACGGGTTCTCCCCAGGTGTATGATCCATCCGAGCAGATATTTCCGCTGTCGCGCAGAATGAAACAGTATTTTAAATCAAAAGAATATCAAAAGAAGTTCGACGAGGTATATAAAAAGAAACGCTATCGATTCGATTATGCAAAGATGGTTGCATTGCGCGATGAGATATTGAAAAGCAAAAAAGCGGTGGATCTGTGAGCATGCGCAATTCTTGTGCGGCTTTTAAATTGAAATTGTGCTGATGCTCTGCTTTCATTCTTGTTCTGTTGTGCCCGAAGCGAGACTTGATTATTTGCGATGTGACAACAACTTCTTGTTGCTGTGAAATTAATGCTATTGTCCGATATAAGCCGTGACATATGAACATGCGGAAATGTTCCTTCTGTGATTTCCAGCACTTACACATCGGTGACGAGAGGAGGAGTTATTGCACAATAATTTGGAAGATTTCTCTTCGGCGCAGTCCATAGACGTTTTGGTGGCAATGTCCACTCTTTTCTCGCCGGCGGAGCAAAGATGGATGCGAAAATTGCGCACGACCTTCGGGCGCTCGGATTTCGTTTAGTCGAAGGATATGGCCTAACCGAAACGTCGCCGCTTGTTGTGTTCAATCCGTATGACGCAATACGACTCGGTTCAGTTGGTATTTGTTTACCCGGTAGCGAAGTCGCTATCCACGATGGAGAAATTGTGGTCCGCGGGCAAAATGTGATGCAGGGGTACTACAACAAACCCGATGAAACGGCATGGGCCCTTCGAGATGGATGGTTTCATACGGGGGACACGGGATTCTTTGACGATGATGGATATCTGTTCATAACCGGCAGGAGGGACGAGATGATTGTGCTTCCAAACGGTAAAAATATTAATCCTGAAGAAATTGAAAACCGAATACTTAAAATTAGCCCCCTCGTGAAAGAAATCGGAGTAATGCAGAACCGGGGGAAGCTTACAGCCCTCATCCTTCCCGATTTTACGCTTTTCAATAGCGAAGAAATACATAAAGCAATTGAAGTTTTAAAGGAGCAAGTTATTGAGAAATACAACAGTACGGTTTCGGGATATAAAAAAATTCTAAACTTTTTTCTCATCAAAGAAGAACTTCCCAAGACCAGGCTTGGAAAGCTCAAACGGTTTTTATTTAAAAACTTAATGGTGTTATCGGAAGATGAATCGTACACGCCCGATGAACCCGATTTCCCCGAATACGTTCTTATCAAAACTTATATCGCAGAATATAAGGGGAAAATTGTTTTTGCGCACTCCAATCTTGAAATTGACTGTGGTCTTGACTCACTCGACATAGTGGAACTAACGGCTTTTATCGATTATACTTTCGGGCTTGTTCTTTCTCGCGAAGATTTTACGCCAAATATGACTATAGAAGTGCTGGCGAAACTGGTACGGGATAAAAAAACCCGTATTGAAATGGCTAAAATTGGCTGGAAGAAAATTCTATCGGCAGATAATACGGAATATAAGCTGGAATCCAGAAGCAGGCTCAGTCTTCCCCTTGCTCTATTTAGACCGATATTCATGCGCTATTTCACCATCACTGCGAGCGGCATGGAAAATATTCCTCACACTCCGTGCATCGTTGCGCCCAACCATGCAAGCTATCTGGATGCTCCATGTGTAGGTTTTACTCTTCCACGGGAAGTTTCCAGAGAACTTACTTTGTAGCCAAACCGAAATTTCTGACGGCGCTTCTTATTGCGCTCTTTGCCGGCAAGAAACAAGTAATAAAGGTTGATGTCGAAAAAAATTTGAAAGAATCACTTCAGAAGGCTGCCGCAGTCTTGAAAGCAGGCGGCAATGTGCTGATTTATCCGGAAGGTACCCGTACGAAAAACGGGAAATTGGGAATGTTTAAAAAATCCTTTGCAATTCTTGCAAAGGAATTCAATATACCGATTATACCTGTTGCGATACATGGAACTTTTGAAGTGATGCCGAAAGGAAGATTTTGGCCCAAAAGAGGTAATATAAGAATAACCTGCTTGCATACGATTACTCCCTGCGAAAAAAGCTACGATGAAATTGTTGAAGAAGTGAAATTAAGGATTGAAGAAGGATTAAAAGAAAAAGATTAAGTGCACGGAACAATGGAATATCTAAAAACCGACTTAATAGGTTCTTCCTTTGTGGGCAAAATATGTTGGTAAAAATCTCTTTCTTCGATGTTGAATTTTATGAATGAACGAGATTTTAAGAGGTGCCCTTATATTCTTTCGAACTAATCTATGATCTTCATTCCGTATGCGAGAACCTTTTTCCCGCGCACGCGCCTGGCCTTTGCATTGTGATTGAGTGCAATCTTCAGCTCTTTCCCTTCGGTATCCGTGCGGCGAATTACTTCAATTCCCATACCGTACCATTTCGGTTCAAGTCCGGCCGTTTTGAAGATTTTTCGATACAGGAAGAAGATGCCCAATTCATTCAACGATGTCCCCAGATAGTACACTTTCCCTCTGCCGAACTCGTTTACGGTGATGCACGCCTTCCCTTTGTAATATTTTCGCCGATCGGAATAATGCGCAAGCGCGGTTGCACTGCCGGGCTCGAGAATATCTGCCCAGACCAATCCTCGTGCGGGAATAAGCCCGATGCTGATTTTTATTTTTTCTTCACCGAGCGATTCAAATTCTCGGATTTTCACGCCGGCAAGCTCTGCGAAGATTCCCGGAAAGTTTTTGCGGATGGTATGATTCTGCATGGTGCGCGTACCGGATCTCCAGCCGAGTATGAGTGTGCCTCCGTCGCGAACCCACTCGGTGAGATCTTCGACGAATTTCGGTTCGGCCATCTGGTAAAGAGGGAGGGATATAATCTTGTAATTATCAAGCGCAATATTGTGTGGCGTGCGCACGTCGGCGTTAATATTGAAAAGCGCGTACGGCGCGAAATGCCGGGACATCTCCATCGCATAGCCCATTTGCAGATACGGCGCTGGCTGATAGTAAAGCCCTCTGGAGAGGTATTGGCGCTTCAGAATGCGAATGTTGTCCATCTCGTACACCAGGCATGCCTTTGCAGGCACTGTTTCGCTTCCGATGCGCGCAAAAAGTGACCGATTGGTTTTAATATTTTCCTTGATTGCTAAGTATCGCTTTGTATCTTCGTTATCCGGCTCAATGATGCCATGGCAGAGCTGTTCCTGGCCGTATGGTACGGTTCTCCAGCGGAAATACGATATGCGGTTTGCGCCATGCGCGATTGCCTGGTTTGTCCAGAGAATCATCTGCTCATCTGGCGGACGATAACCAAGGCATGCGTGTCCCTGGAATCCAGATATTTGTTCAAGAATCGAAAAGGGGCGGTTTTCCTTTAAGCCCCGAACATGTGAAAGAATAAACGAGTTGAAATAATAGGGCAGGGGCTCCTTCATATCGCCCCACACGGGGTAATTGTCATATCCAACCAGATCGAGATTAGAAAAAACCTTCTGCCAATCCACCACCGTCCCAATGGGTGGCATGTAGAGATTGGTTGTAATAAACTGATCACGCCGAATGTGCGAGCGAAGAATTTCACTCTGACGCTGGATGAACCCGATGGCGGTATCAGACGAAAAACGGTCGTAGTCCAGAAGAAGTCCAGGGTTTAAATCAGTTGAAAGCTGCTCGCGCGCAAGAGGGGCCTGCTCGAATTTTGTAAGCGTGCGTCCCCAGAAAACTGTTCCCCATGTTTGATTGAGGGAACCGATTGTTTTGTATGTTTTTCGAAGCCACGCGTGCCATGCCTTGCGGCAATGATCGCACACGCAGATATCGCTTCCCTCATGTGCGATTTCATTGTCGATCTGCCATCCCGCCACAATCGGGTGTGTGCCGAAATGTTTTGCAACTGCTTCGACGATTTTTTCTGCATGTTTTAGATACGTGGGAGAATTGAGACATGCTTCGCGGCGGCTTCCCCAATCTTTCTGTCTGCCGGATGGATGGATACGAGTAGCCGATGGATCTATCTCGTAAAGCCATGCGGGAAGAGTGGCAGTGGGTGTCCCCAAAATGACGGAAAGCCCTTCGGCTTCACAGAGCTTCAGCACTTCATCGAAAAGCGAAAAATTATATTGTCCCTTTTTAGGCTCAAGAATCGCCCAGGCGAATTCCATCAGCCGCACTTCATCGGCGCCCATGGCGCGAATGCGCGCAAGGTCGGATTTCCACAGCGTTTTATCCCACTGCTCGGGATAATAGACCACACTGAATTTCACTCCGCGATGCGTTCTGAACATGGCAATTACTCCACGATGATTTTCACAAGATGAAGGCCCGGCAACACTTCTCTGCTTTCAACTGAAGTGCCGTTGAGAGAATATTTTCCCGCTTTTGCGACGCGAATGAACACCGCATTCGGACGCTGTGCTTTTGCATGCAATTTGACGGTGATGTTTTTTCCGCCTCCTTTAAATACCTCAACTTCGCTTGAGGGAAAAATATGTCCCGATGAACCCGCAAGAGCGGGCGCGGATTCTGCAATCCGAAGAAAACAATGCGTTTCGTGTGCGCGAAGCGAGATTGTCGAATGTGCCGGCAGAAAATCGACTTCGCCCGTGCGCGCGTTGTTTCGACAAAAAGCGCCGTCGGGAAGAGTAAAAGATGCCGATTCATCGCTCAGGTTTGCCCAGGCGCAATATGAGAGATTGCCGATGGAAAATTGTATCTCGTAAAGCCCGTCCCTGTGGCGCACATCACCGATGGATTTTGCGCGAAGCGGAAAGTGCGAGAGATATTGCCGGATGATATCCTTCGAATAATTTGCCACATTGTCGGAAGTGAACACCAGCCCGCCGAAAATATTGTTTAAAATAAAAAGCGTGTCTTTCTCTTCAGGGGAAAGCGAGTTGTTCTCTTCGCGGAGGATGAACACATCGGGATCGTTGAAAAACGCATGCCCGTTCAAGTGGCGCCGCCCGATGGTGCTGGTAAGCGAGTGCTTTGTATCCACTCGCTCGCGGTAGCGCATGAATTTTAAGAGGTGGTCTTCCCATTTGAGCGCGACATCACCCCCGATGCGGCAGAACTCAACAAGACCGAATGCAGACCCGAGAGGTACGCCGCAGCCCAAAATTTTCTTTCCGTGCACGCAGTGGCGGAGGAGCTCCATCGCGTCACGCATAATTTTCCCGCGGCTTTTGCCATTTCGGGGAATAATTGCCACGGCGTAGAGGAAATCGAGCTTGACCATGTCGAAATTCCAATTGCGAAGCACTGTCGAAAATACATCCTCGATGTAGCTTCGCGCCTGATTGTTGTAGATGTCGAGCGTGTAGAAATTGCCGCTCCAGCCGGGATTCCATCCCGCGACAATTGGCGTGCCTTTATCATCTTTCACAAGCCAATTTTTTCGTTGATGGAAGAGTTTTGACTTTTCTTCGCATATAAAAGGAGCAAGCCAGAGTCCGGCCATGTATCCCGATTTGTGAATTTCATCGGCGATTTTTTTCATTCCCTCAGGAAATTCAGGCTTAATTGAAAGCCAGTCGCCCACCGCGGTCTGGAAGCCATCGTCAATTTGAACAATGTCGATTGGTGCACCGTTTTCCGCAAGCGCGTGCGTATTTTTCAGGATGATGTCTTCGGAAATTTTGGTATAATAATTGTACCAGCTTGTCCAGCCGGTTGTTGGATTGGCGTGCGGCTTGAGGTTGCAGATATTGAAATAGCTTCCAAACACTTTTTGTTCTTCACCGGCAGCGATGAATACATCAAGTACGGGAAGGCTCCTGTTGACTTCAAGCCCTTCGCAATCTTTGATGATGGTGAAAGCGTGATTTCGCGTCTGAAATTGAAAAATAGTATAGCCTTCGCTTTCGGAAAGAGAGCCGATGAGTGCAAGAATGTTGTCCCTTCGAATGTAGGTGTAGGTGTGTGAATGAAATTCCCCTGATCTGCCCGAATAGGGATAAAAATGAATATCGCCGTATCGATGCATTTTAATTAGCCGCATGACGCCGCGAAGCGGCGGAATTGCTTCGTCGATTGAAAACTCACGGCTGTCTGTCCATGATTGATAGCCATTGCAATAGATGGTATCATTTTGAAGGAAATTGAACGCGCACGAAAGATGAAGCTGGTGAAGTACAACTGAACCCTCGGGGCGCAGTATGAGCCTGATGTGCTGTCCGCCCTGTTCCTGTTTGATTGAGCAGGATGCGGTGAGTCCTTCAAATTTGGTGTCCCTGCCAATGACGATTTTCCCCTCGTATTCGCTTTTGCGAAATGCATACTTCACATAGCCGTCTTTGATGTTGATATTCATAATTACACCTCAGGTATTATTCCCACACCGTCAGATGTGGTGCATTGGTAGAATTCTGCCCTTAGCCCGGTTTTCTTTCGGTATATCTCGCCGGCATGGACGATAAGCTTCTCAACTGCGTTTTTGTGCACAAGCGCGATGGCACACCCTCCAAATCCCGCGCCGGTCATCCGTGCGCCGATGCATCCTTCAATGTTTCGCGCTGCATCCACCAGCGTGTCGAGTTCGATGCCCGTCACTTCAAAATTGTTTTTCAAGGACGCATGCGACGCATCAAGGAGATGTCCCAATTTTACGAGATTTCCCTTTTTAAGCGCTTCGGCGGCCTGTATCACGCGCGCCTGCTCGCTTATCACATGCCGTGCGCGCCGTGAAAGTACGGGGTCTTCAATGTATTGCAAATCATCTTCCCCTGCTTCCACCAGATGTTCAATCTTTTTTATTTTATTGATAGCTGCAAGCGCTTTTCGGCATTCCGAAAGGCGCTCGTTGTATTTTGATTCCACCAGATTGCGCGGCTTTTTTGTGTTCATGATGAGGATGAGGTGCTCTCCAAGATCAAGCGGTATGTGGCTAAACGACAAATCCGCGGTGTTTAAGAGAAGTGCGTGGTTTTTCTTCCCGAGCGCGATGCTCATCTGATCCATTATGCCGCATTGAACACCGATGAATTCATTTTCCACACGCTGGCAGAGAAGCGCCATCCTTGCGCGTGAAAAATCGTCTTCGGTCAGCCGGGGCGCGATGGCGGCGGCAATCAGGCATTCCAGACAGGCCGATGAGGAAAGCCCTGAGCTTTTCGGGAGAGTGCTGGAAAGGTACATATTCATGCCGTGAATAGTATTGCCGGCATTTCGAATATACAGAACCACGCCGCGAGGATAATTCCCCCATGGTGTTTTTGAATCGGGCATAATATCGCCTTTTGTGCTGATGCGAACTTCTTCATCGACAAAATCGGCAGAGCGGATGACGATCTCATCGCGTTCGTGTTCCTGCACAAGCCCATATATGCCGAGACTGATTGCCGCTGGAAATACCAGCCCACCGTTGTAGTCGATGTGCTCGCCGATGATATTCACTCGCCCTGGCGAAAATAAAACGCGGACATTGTGCGAGGAACCGAAATGCTTTTCAAATTGCGCACGTAAAATTTCAGAATTATGCATTGCCCTGCCATTTCATTGCAAGTTTAACGACATTGTATGCACCATCATAGGTGCCGATCTTTTTCTGTTTGATGATGTTTTCACAATACAGAGCAAGAAGGTCATTTTCGGATACAAGAAGTTCAAGCGTCTGGAAAATGTGTTCATCACTTTCACACTCGAGCGTGCCGTCGCCCACTTCAGCACTTCGAATGGCGCCCCAGGCTTCATGTCCGCCCACGCGCTTAATGAGAAGCTTCGGTACCGGATAAAAAGCGAGCTCGCTTGGCTTGGTGATGAGCACGTCCGACGCGCGCATGAGAAGATTGGTGGTATAGACCGCGGCGAAAATGTTGGCGCTGTAGAAAAGATGAACGCCGGAAACATCTGAAGAAAGCGATTTTGCCACAAAGGCGCGCGTGTTATCCCACTCAAGATAATTAGCTGAGGGAAGGGCAAGGGAGTCGATCTTTTTTTTGATGGAATCATATACGTTTTTGTGATCACCGCAGTTGACAAAAAGAATCGCGGCTTCTTTTTTGATATACGGCGCTAAATGTTCGATGATTGCAAGGGTGAGTTCAAGCTGTGCGCCGGCGCCGCCGATTGAAATGAGAAATCTTCTTGGCTTCTGTAACTTTATGCGATGAAGCCGGGCAGCGCAATCCTTTTCGATGTTCATCACGAGTTCGTGATCAATATTGTGCCCAACCATGGCAATTTCGCGCGCGGGTATCGGGGAAAGCGCTTTGCCTTTTTTGCCCATGTTTTTGAGTGTGCGATAACCCATGTACACGGAAGGGGTTTGCACGCAGTGGAGCGCTCCTTCCGTAAGATGGAGCCCGAGCGGCCAATTGTCGGGAATCATATTTACCACGCGGTTTTTTCCCGCTTTACGCGCGGCCAATGCGGCCCATGCATGGGTTGCAATCACGGGAATTGAATCGGGCAGGTCTTTGAAAAGCGGTGCAAAAAGCTCGCACATATAGCTGAATTCGACATTGATGGCGAGTTTCTTCATGCCTTCCGCCATGAGGGGCTCCCAGTAGAGTTTGTTGAAAAGAGAGCTTTTTTGCGAAAGGCGCGAGCCCAGAGAATAGAGCTTTTCTATGTGGTGTACAATCTTTGCACCGGTGCTGTCCTCATACGCCAGTATATCAAGCCAGTAGGGGGTGATGCCCATGGAATGCGCGGCGGAAGCAATAGCCATCGCCGGCCGGTAATGCCCGTAGCCCATACGAATGGTGCCAAGCACAAGGCTATTTTTTAAAGAAAGCGGCTCTCCCCATGGGCCGACGATGAGATTGTGAATGCCTAATATTTTCCCAAGCGTTTGATTGAGTTCCGACGTGTAAGGAAACCGCCGGGTGGAGTCGTGTTTAAATTTTTTTGCGAAACTGTTCCGTTTTCGGATTGCTTTTCGTTCAACCGATGAGGGAATAATGTTATTGAATATTTTCATACGTACCTCCGTATATGAAATATTTCAGGAGCATATATTTTTCAAGAAAAATAGAGCACGAATTCCATTTTCTTGTATAATACCTTGCAATATATCCATAAGAATTTATTCTTGTCAATCTTTTCATGCAAGGTATTGATTGATGGATGAGCACGTAAACAGGAGAACAATATGAAAGAAATTCTTGTGACCGGTGGCGCGGGGTACATAGGAAGCCATGTGGTTAAAATGCTCGCAGAGCGCGGATATCATCCAATTGTTTTTGATTCGCTTGAAAACGGATTCGCTGAATTCGTCAAAGGGCATGAACTGGTGGTGGGCGATATCGGCGATTATGATCTGCTTGTGGATGTTTTTCGCAAAAGAAAGATTGTGTGTGTGATGAATTTCGCGTCGTATATTGCGGTGGGTGAATCGATGCAGCTTCCGCTGAAATATTATACCAATAACGTGGCGAAAACTCTCAATCTTTTCCGCGCGATGATTGAGTGCGAGGTGAAGCGCTTTATTTTTTCTTCCACTGCCGCGGTGTACGGCTATCCCGAAAAGGTTCCAATTCAAGAAGATGCCATGCTTTTCCCCATCAATCCCTATGGAAGAACAAAGCTTATGATTGAGCAGGTGCTTCGTGATCTCGATGCGGCAAGCGGCATGAAATTCATTGCACTTCGATACTTTAATGCGGCTGGCGCCGATCCATCCGGTGAGATTGGCGAAAGTCACACGCCCGAGACGCACCTCATTCCGCTGGTGTTGCGCTCAATTCTGGAAGATGAGTACACAATCACCGTCTTCGGCACGGACTATCGCACGCACGACGGCACCTGCATTCGCGACTACATTCACGTCAATGATCTTGCCGACGCGCACATTCTGGCGCTTGAGGCCCTTCTTGCAGAAAAAGAAAGTGCGGTGTACAATTTAGGCAACGGTCGCGGATTTACCGTACGTGAGGTAATCGATGCGGTGCGGCGCGCAACGGGGAAGAAGCCAAAAGTCAAAGAAGGTCCCCGTCGGCCTGGAGATCCGGACGTGCTGGTGGCGTCATCGGAAAAAGCGATGAAGAAGCTCGGCTGGAAGCCGAAGATGGCTGAGCTTGAAACGATTGTAGAAACGGCATGGAACTGGGAGCGGCAGAGAAGGCGAAAGGGATGGTAGAACTCATCGCCGTATAAGCCTTTTGTGCTATTCTGGCGCACCGGTATTGTATAGGGGCGAATGACGCGTGCCGTGTATGGAAGGGAAAAAGGTGCTCTTCTGATATGTGCAAAAGTTATTGTGTGGGCCGTTTCATGTTGCAGGGTAGCGAGGCATCGCTCAATGTCTTCTGCTCATGAGTTGTTATGGCGATTGTTTTGCGATGCCCGCGCGAGGCGGCAGGAAGCTGCATACATGCGTATGGATAAAAATACGCAGAAGCACGCACGCCAATGAGCGTTGTTCCTGCATTGAGATTGCGCATCATGTTGACTGCCACCGCCGCGCAGAGACGGTGAAAAGAGACAGACACAGCCAGAGGAAAGGCCCGCGGCTCTTTCCCTTAACGGGCGCATTGTTTTCACTCGCCGTCTGGGGACGGCAAATGGAACATACCGCGCCGGCCGTCCGCACATCGCGTTTCTATATGATAGAAACAATCGGCTGCTGCGTCACCACTGTCGAGCAAGAAGCTCTGGCTAAAAGTAAAGGGGAACGGCCCGACGGGCCGTTATTAAATCCCTCACCCGCCGCCAGAGGAAGAACAGGAACTCCCCGCGGAAGAACTAGTGCTGGAAAACCCTGAAAAGATCTTTTTTACGTTTTGTGATCCACAGGACACACATTTTCCGGGGGTAAAATCGCCCATTTTCCTGATTTCTGAAAACTTTTCACCGCAATCATCGCACTGGAATTCGTAAACAGGCATGACATACCACCATACATCAAGAATAATACTTTAACGTACCAAATGTAAGTACTTTAATATATTCTAAATATACATCAGCCCGCCGAAATAATCAATAAAAAAATTGTAACCATTCAGCGAATTTCAGCTAAGGGGAAAGAAGACTATTAATGTGAATTTGTGACCAGGGAATCGGCAAGCTACGCGCGGATTATCTTCGTGGTGTTCCTCCGGGAGGCGGTGGGAATCAAACCGGAGCTGGCGATTGTGAAGATGCGGGGGAGGTTGCATGACCATGCTTGATTATCTATGTAAAATTTTGTTATACATTAGAACAGGTCTAAAACCTATGTTTTCAAGAATCAAACAATAAAAAACATAGGTTTTTTCCGTGCATTAGACCTAAAGGGGGCATTCAAAATGTAGTTAATAGAAGTCCTCTATATTATATTCAAATTCCATTAAAGGGGGAAGGCATGTTCAGCAATAACAGGAATGTGATGCGAGGGATTGTTGTCGCTCTGGTTGTACTTCTCATCAGTTTTGGCGGGTGTAAATCGTTTAGGGATGTTGAACGGGAGAGTATTCCCGTGAGGCCTGCTTCATCTAATTAGCATCATGAATTTACGAAATGAGGATATTGTTATGAAAAATTACATAGTGTGTGTATGTGCAATGTGTATTCCAGTTTTTCTTTTGAACAATTGTGCGACCGTCATACCCGTAGAACCCGTAGAAGTTATAGGTGCCAAGCACATACAGGGGGGGAAACGGGTTACGAAGCCGGTAACTTATGACGGTACAACCGTCATCGGAGTGCCGGGAGAGGGGAAGGAATCGTGTGCTGCGGTGATATACCAAGACGAAAAGGATAAGTTCGTAACCGATTATAGTAACATAAATATAGTTAAAGAAAGCCATATCAAGATGGTTAGGTTGCATGGCTCAAAATATTTACAACTCGCGATATGGCGCGGTTTTCATTACGAGGAGAGTTTGGGATGCTTAATAATGGAGTTTGTACTGGCAATACCAACATTTGGGATGAGCCTCATGTATCCCACTGAAGGGTATGCTGAGGATATTTATTTAGAACAATACGCTCCCGGAGATATCTCTGGACGATTCGATAAATGTTCGATGAATTTCGCCGAAGGGAATGATGTTGATGTCGTGATCAAAGTGCGTAATGTAGGCAACATGGATGTGAAGCGTCCATTTATAATAATTGATACACTTCCAGATTACATGCTCTTTAAAAACGCAAAGTATTATGCCAGCGATGGCGTGGCGAAAGTTACTTTCGATAATCACATGGTTGGCAAAAATCAAAATCTGGTTTTCAAGGTTTATCCTAATGAACGAGGTATTAGCGAGGGTGGTTATGTGGAGATAAAGATTTCGACCACGCCTGATTTACCGAAATTCATTAATGAGTACAAATATCAAAATTGAGTATTGGAAAGGGGGGCTTCAATATAATGTGGCTCCCCTTAAATATTATAACCGTGATAACTCCGGAAAAAACTATTGGTATATTATCGTTCTGAATTTAATTTGGAGAGTTTTAACACAGTATCTTTACTTTTTTAAGCAAAGATGTATTATAGCATACTATCGCCGATCAATTTGTCAACCTTTTTTCAGGAAAAGTAGCAGATTGAAAATTAATCAATTTTTTTGTGACGATCCGCCCCTTCCCGACGCTTATACGCAAATCCATTAACGGGAGGAACACATGAGCGGATTGCGTTTTTCAAAGGTTGCCAGGGCGGCGGAGGACGTGGGGATAGAGGACGTGCGGATGGCGGCGGACATCATCCGGATGATCATCGAGCTTCAGGACAACTCCACTATTGTTGAGTATCTCCAGCAGGAGTACCGGGTCAAGTAGTACAGTATACGATATACTTAAATTATACTTGAAAAACTTGCGTCATTTTGTTAATGAAGGCCATGCATGTAGGAATATGCGGTTAAGTTTCCATGGAAAAATATGCAAGATACAAAAACTCAATTAAAAGCGATCGGCAATTGATTGAGCGATGCGGAGAGGTGATAAAGAGCGCCAATCCCGGTGCTGAGGTGGTACTATATGGTTCGCGCGCACGGGGTGATTTTAAAAATGACTCAGACTATGATTTCTTAATCATTGTAGAGGGTGATGTAACGACCTCAAGGGAGGATCAGATAAGGGATAGCTTATATCCGATTGAGCTTGAAACCGGATGCGTTCTGACAGTCATGGTCGTGAGCAGAGAACAGTGGCTTTCCCCGGTTTTCCAGGCAATGCCATTTTACGCCAATGTTTCCAGGGATGGGATTGTACTTTGAACAATGAGTTAAAGGTGCTGGTCCGGTATAGACTTGCGAGGGCAACTGAATCGATCGATGAAGCAAGGCTGCTGTTAAACAGCGGGCATGTGAACACAGCCGTTAATGGAATCTACTATTCAGCTTTCTACGCGGTTAACGGACTGCTCCTGTCGCATGGTTTGTCATCGGCGAAACACAGCGGCGTTCGGTCACTGTTTCATCAAACTTTCGTCAAAAACAACACTATTGACATTGCATGGGGAAGATTGTATGATAAACTTTACGACAACAGGCAGAAAGGGGATCATGCCGATTTGATACGGTTCGATAAAAAAGAGGTTGGAGAGTGGATTGTGGATGTTGAGAAGTTTGTCTCTCTGATAAACCAGTTGATACATTTTACTGATGAACCCGATGAGAGATAGATATACGTGGCTCACCCCTCCCGCCTCGCCATCTCCTTTAGGAAGCCCGCGTAATTCACGCATTTCACTTCGCCGATGTCGATGTCCTCGCCCCGATAAATCAGCATGGCCGTCACTTCTTGCTTCCCGGACTGGAACTTCAATTAGCGTGATTGACATTTTTGTGTGAGTGTGTAATAGTAAACCGGTCGTAAACTGGCATTTCTCATACGTGCCATTGTCATTTGCGCGCGGAAAATATTTTGTGACGATTCACCTCCATAAACGGCTTATATGGCAGAGACGGCGCTAAAACAAAAGAGCAGGCGCGACGCTTTCACGGAAGCGCACGCGGCCGGGTGACGGCGAGCTTTGACGAAAGCGCCGATTCTTCAGCGAACGTAGACGCGGCATGCCGCCGCCTGGCGGCGAGGGCGGCGGGGAGGGTGGAGTGAAATATCGAGCATCTATTGCCGTGACGGTCCTGTCGATTGCCATTTTCTCGTTT
>DYLV01000058.1 GCA_020721925.1 Leptospira biflexa | reverse complement strand
AGCGCTTCAAAAAGGTCACGGCATCGAGGCGCATGACGCGCCGGACGTCGCCGGGTAACAATAAGTGGGTACGCATAATTTTTTTGCAACCATAGCGCCGAAATACCTGTCTTTTATATTAACAATAAAACAAAATCTGATTTCCGCGTATAACAATTCACCCGACGTTCGCGGAAGTATGGCGTAAAAGCAATCAGGCAATTTTGGAATATTGTACTGTACATACGAAAGATATAATATGGAGGAATGTATGAAGAGAAATATCCTGATGGTGTATCCGGAAGTTCCATCTACCTATTGGAGTTTTAAATCATCTTTGCGTTTTGCGGGGAAAAAGGCGCAGTTTCCTCCGCTGGGGCTTATCACTGTGGCGGCAATGTTGCCGGATGAGTACGACATCCGTCTTGTCGACTTGAACGTGCGAAAGCTTACCGATACGCAGATATCATGGGCCGAATTGATTTTCGTTTCGGCGATGATTGTACAGAAGCAGTCGTTTTCTGAGGTGGTGACCCGCTGTAAATCTTTGGGGAAAACTGTTGTGGCAGGCGGGCCGTATCCCACATCTTCGCATGCGTCGATTTCTGGTGTGGATCACTTTATTTTGGGCGAGGCTGAAAGAGTGCTTCAAGAATTCATACGAGATTATGAAAATGGATGTGCAAAGCAAATCTATCAGGATGTAGAGCGCCCGGATATCACTGCAACACCGGTTCCCCGATTCGATCTTCTTGAAATTGACAAGTATTTTTCCATGATGCTGCAGTTTTCCCGCGGATGTCCTTTTAATTGTGAGTTTTGCGACATCATAGAGCTTTTTGGCAGGAAGCCGCGCACGAAAACTCCGGAGCAGTTCATCAGGGAAATACAGGCGGTGTACAATACGGGATTTCGCGGCTCGCTTTTCGTGGTTGACGACAACTTCATTGGCAACAAATCCGAAGTTCGAAAACTCCTTCCACACATTGCGGCATGGCAGAAGGATCGCGGATATCCTTATTCGCTTTTTACCGAAGCGAGCGTCAACCTTGCCGATGATCCTGCGCTTATGGATGAAATGATTGAAGCCGGTTTTGATATGGTATTTCTGGGAATTGAAACTCCCGTTGAGGAAACGCTTCATAAGACGCAAAAAGCGCAGAATACGCGGAAAAAGCTTCTTGATAGCGTGCGCGCAATTCAGAACAAAGGGCTGGAAGTGAGCGCGGGTTTTATTGTCGGATTCGATACCGATCCGGAAAATATTTTTGATTTGCAGATCAAATTCATTCAGGAATCTGGCATCATAATGGCGATGGTGGGTATTATGATTGCGCTTCCAAACACGCAGCTGTACCGGAGGCTTGCACGGGAAAACCGTCTTCTTGGGGAAACGTCCGGAAACAACACGCACGACCTTGATACGAATTTCATTACGGTGATGGATAAACGCACGCTTCAGGAGGGCTACAAGCGCGTGCTGAAGACGATTTACAATCCGAAAAACTATTTTGATCGATGCAAAGTAATGATGGAGCAGGTGCCGAAGCGCTCCAGAGCTAAACGGCCGCTTCGGTGGCAGGAGATGAGGGCATTTTTCTCTTCGCTTGTTGTCCAAACATTTTCTCTTTATGGATTTCAGTATTTGAAATTTCTTTTGTACACACTAAGAAAAAAACCTTCACTTTTTCCCGAGGCTGTCAGAATGGCAATAATGCTTCACCATTTCCGTTTAATAACAAAGAATCTCGTGAAAAATCACAAGAAAAGTTTGAGACGTGCCCTTCAGTCGGCGAAACATGCGCTTGAGCTGCAGTCCGTATCCCGGCCGGCATTATCGCACCAGGAGAAGTGATTGAAGGAGTACATAAATACAAATTGACAGCATAGTGAAGCAATGGTACAATGAGGTGCATATGCGAAAAGGATGAAGATTGTATTTTGAAGGGAATTATGCGAATGAATCCAGATATGGTGGAGGTTTAAATTAAATGGAAGAGGCTCCCTCGACCGTTGCGCAGATTATGATAACCATCATCCCGATAGTGGGAATAGTGTGCGGCAGCGCGGTAATCTTTTTTTATCTGTATTATGGGTATAAAGCCAAAGTTCTCATGATAGAGAAGGGCATCTACCGGCATCCAATCGAAAAATTCGACCTTGATAGTTTTTCGCTCTTTTTGGGAATTGTAAGCCTTTGCGTGGGAATCGGGATAAGCATTTTTTTCATGCTCAAGGAAGGAATGGGGTATGGACTTTTAGGGGGGCTTATCCCTCTCTTTGTGGGGATGGGGCTGATTGCTTTTTTCGTTGTTCGGTTGAAGATCAGCAAGCGTAATGAGTAATTCGCGTGTTACCGATGAAGAAATTGTGCACAGGGTCCTTAATGGGGATGTGGACCTTTTTGCAGAGATTGTCAGGCGCTATCAGAGGAAGATTTTCAACATTGGCATCATGTTTTTTCGAAACAGCGACGACGCGTGGGATTTTGCCCAGGAGGTATTTGTGAGGGCGTACGAGGCTTTAAATTCCTTTAAGGGGAAATCAAAGTTTAGTTTCTGGTTTACGAAGATCGCATACAACCATGGCATCAATATGGCGAAAAGCGGTGTAAAGCCCGAAAGTCTCATTGAGCATGCGAGTGAAGGCGATTCGCCACATGAGAGTTTTGTGCATGGGGAGATTCGGGATGCATTAAAAAGGGCGGTGGAGTTGCTTCCTGAAAATTTCAGAGTCTGTGTGGATTTATATTTTTTTTACGGCTTAAGTTACGCAGAGATTTCTGAAATAACGGGATATCCCGTCAACACCATCAAGTCGAATATGTTTCGAGCAAAACAGGTATTGAGGGATAAGCTGAAAGGAACAATCGCGGAGGATTATCATGAAATGTGAAAAGTTTATCGCAGCCTACCTGTCGCTCGACAATGGACAGAACCCTTCTTTGTTGATGCGCGCGCATAGCCTTTTCTGCAAAAAGTGCAGGGAGGAAGCACGCGCACTGGCTCTACATTTCGAAGAAATACGTTCGATGGCGCCTATGCAGAATGGACGAGATCTTGCCGAAAGCGTGATGGGGATTATCAAGCATTCGCGGAAGGTTTATGTAAAAAAGGTGTCGGCCTTTCAGTGGGTAACGGGTGAAGGTATAATTCTTGCGAGTATTGTCCTTGTGCAGTTCAGCCCTGCAAAAATCTGGCTCGATGCCGTTCTGGGAGAAGCGTTTCACATTATCATGAGTGTGACTTTCGGAGTGATCATCACCCTGTTTACCGCAGTGCTTGTGATAACGCATATGGCTGAGTGCAATGAGCTTCTGATTAATGTGAAGAACAAATTTGTGGAATTTATCCGGTGAACAAAAAAAATTAAAAAGGGAGGGGCCTTCTAAATCAATTGTATCATTACGATGTGCCGATTAACCCTCTTCGAGTGAAGAAATCGAATAGCGCTTCAACAGCATCGTATACTGCTTCATCCGAAAGTTTTTTATATTTGTTTTTCGTGTGTATTATATTCGCTATTTCATTAATTGAAATAACATTTGATTTTTCAAATTCTTGTATAATATCGTTAAAAAGGCATTCAATAAAGTCCGACGGATTGTTGGTATGCCTTGCAAGAGCCTGCCAGATTACTTTTTTCCCCTCATCGCGGTGTGCGCGGAATGAATCTTCCACGAGGCCATATACACCGCATAAAAAGTCCATCATCGGCCGAATAATGTCCTCAAGGTTCATAAGCGTTAATTTTTTTTGAGATAGGTCGTGTTTTACATTTTCAATAAGATAAGAAAGAGGAAATCTGCGCTCGTTTTTATCTTCAAGCACTGAAACAAGCCGTTTAAAAATTGTCAAGAGCACAGATCGGTCATATTTGATTGCGAGTGCTTCTTCTGATTCAAGAAAAATTTCGAATAGCTCTTTCAGTTGGTAAGGTTGTACAAATGGCCGGTTCATGCACACATGTGAAATGCTATACCTGATATTGCGCTTCCGAACACTGAATCAGTGAATGCGAAAGATGCGGAGTGGTTTTCCTCCCCGCGCTGGTTCTTCATATTTCCGCCTGAACCCGCCGGCCTTTTTCTCTGCAATGTGTGGTGTTAACTCACCGCGATGGTTCGAATTGTGTGAAACTATCATAAAAGGTCACACATTATTTCAATCAATCAGGGGTTTGTGAATCACACACCGCGAAAAAAATACTTTTCGCTTCCATATTCGATATTCCGGTCTAACCCGGCTTATACATGAAATATGAATTCGTATTATTTTTTTCTTTTACGCACTTTTTTCTTCAATTCGTTTAATGATGCGTCATCCATTTTGATGGGGAAGCGATTTTTGCCGACGAACACATATTCGATTTTGCCTTCGTTCATCATTTGATAGACCCGCTGAATTGAAACGCCGAGCTTTTTTGAAATGTGCCCGATATCCATAAGGTCCGCGGCCACCACTCGCAGGCTGTCCTGTTTTGCCTTTTCAAGGGCAAGCAGTGTTTTGATCTTTTTCTTCGATTTGATGGTGTAAATGCCTTTCCCGCAATTACTGCAAAAATACCCTTCGAGATCCGATATGGTGATGGGCTGATACTTTTTAATATTGAAGGTTTCTTTTGCGTTCTTTTTCAGCTTCATGGTACCGATAGAATTGCACGAAGGGCAATCTTTCCATTTCCTTTCTCTCATTATGTAACTCCAATATTTAATATATTGTTTATCTGTGAAACGACATTTTTTTGCCAGGACGACGGAAAATAAAATTTATAATTACACTTTGGTCACAATAGATATATCCGATTAATAAAGTCAAGAGATTAAAAAATTTTTTTCATGTGCAATGTGTGTGAAAGAGATGCGTCGCAATTATGGCATTTGTACGTGGGTACAATAATCTTACATGATAAAAATGTATCATTATACCCGGGTGGTTGTGGAGTGCGTGTTATCTGTTGCGGGGGAAATGCATGGTGAATATTGTGAACAGGTATTACATCGGGCACATTGAAAACCATTTTACGCATCGCCGGATTTTATGCAGGGGAAAAATGTAAAAAAAGTCAATCTGGACTCTAAAAATTTCTAAAAACGGGAAAAAACACTTGACGATCATCAGATATTTTAGTATTTTTTAAAAAACTTTAAAACCAAGGAGACTCTATGTCAAATATAATTGAACTTGATGCAGGAAATTTCGCAAGCATTGTTGAAAGTGGCAATGGCAAAGTGCTGGTTGATTTCTGGGCTCCATGGTGTGGGCCTTGCAGGATGCAGACGCCTATTCTCGAAAAAATCGCTTCCGATACTTCGATTCAGGCAAAAATTGCGAAACTTAACGTCGACGATTTTCCTCAGTATGCGCGAAAATACGGAGTATCGGCCATTCCCACGCTGATTCTTTTTAAAGACGGGAAGGTAGATGAGTCTTTCGTGGGAGTTCAAAGCGAAGCCAGCCTGCGCGGTAGGCTTAACTGATTACATTATATAATCACTTTAGGTCGCTGCCATTCGCTTTAATCGAATGGCAGCGATGTTTTTTTTAAAGAGAAACATTTTAGGTTTATTGCAGGAGTTTGTTTGTGCACACATGTCGTGCAGATGGCTATTTTACAGAAATTGAGTGGACCAGCTCCATTCCCCGTTTTATTGCGCTTTTGTTTGAAGGGATGAATTGCTTCAGTCTCTCGGGAATAACCTCTTCCATTGCGGCGGCTATTTCTTCGAACGTCACAAAGCCAGATTTTTCGATATATGCACCGAGCGCGATCATGTTGGCCAGTTTTGCGCTGCCGAGTGCCAGTGCTTCTTCATTGCATGCAAGCGATATGATTTCAATATCTCTGCGGTCAATCACTTCGTGTGAAATGAGGCTTGCATTGTAAATCAACATTCCTCTTTCCTGTATTTTATCCTGGTAGGTTTTCAGCGCTGTCGAGTCTAGTGCGATTACGCATCGGGGATAATTGACAATCGGGGCGCCAATTTCTTCATCTGAAATGACCATTATTACATTTGTGCGCCCGCCGCGTTTTTCTACGCCATAGGAAGGGAGATAGGTTACCTCAAGTCCCTTATTGATTGCAGCGACTGCGACCAGGAGGCTTATAGTCTGTATCCCCTGTCCACCAAAACCCGCCATGATGGTGTCATAATACATTTTCTCGATTCCGCCTTGTTTAAAGAATAATCTGATTATAAAAAATCCTTTCCGGTGCGTTCTTTAAAAACTCCCAACGGAAAATATGGTATCATTTCGTTTTCTATTACTTTCAGCGCTTCGAGGGGGGATACCCGCCAGTTTGTATTGCAGGTTGAAAGCATTTCAACCATTGAAAAACCCATCTTGTTCATCTGCATCTCGAATGCTTTGCGCACCGCCTTTTTTGCCTGAAGCACGTGTTTCGGCGAATGGAGCGCCACGCGGGTTGAATAGGCAACCCCCTCAAGCGTGGCAAGGAGCTCCGCCATGCGTATAGGATAGCCTTCGGAACTGAATTCACGGCCATAAGGAGTGGTAGTTGTTTTTTGCCCGAGAAGCGTGGTCGGCGCCATCTGACCGCCTGTCATGCCGTACACAGAATTATTGATATAAAAAAGCGAGACGTTTTCACCGCGGTTTGCCGCATGTATTACTTCTGAAGTACCGATGGCCGCAAGATCGCCGTCTCCCTGGTAGATGAATATGATTTTATCGGGCTGGGCGCGCTTCATGCCTGTTGCGCATGCGGGAGCACGGCCGTGCGGTGCTTCGAGCACATCAATCTTAAAATAGTGATAGAGAAAGACGCAGCATCCGACCCCGGGTATTCCTATCGTGTCGTCCGCAATGCCCAGTTCATCAATAACCTCAGCGATTATTCTATGGGCTATGCCATGCGTGCATCCGGGGCAGAAGTGCGTTTCTCTGTCGGTGAGTACCTCGGGTCTTTTTATAATCGCATTCACGCGGCATTGGCCTCCTTCACCATTTTTTTTATCTCACGTACAATTTCCTCCGCATACGGGATACCGCCCCCCGGCCGTCCGTAAAACGATATGCGGGCATCGTGCTGTGCCGCAATTTTTACATCAAAGAGCATTTGCCCTGTGTTCATTTCAACGACGAGCACATTTCTGATTTTTTCCGAATACCGCCCAATGGCTTCATAGGGGAATGGAAACAGCGTGATGGGGCGTAGAAGCCCCGCTTTGATGCCTTCTTTCCGCGCTTGATGAATAGCGGTTTTTGCAATTCGTGACGGAGTGCCAAATGCGACAATCATTATTTCCGCATCGTCCAGCTTTCGGGCTTCGAACATCACTTCGTTTTGCTGGATTGTGTCGTATTTCCTCTTCATGTACAGATTGTGTTCCTCCTGCTCGCCCGGACCAAGGTAGAGTGATTTTAAAAGCTGTGGGTTACGTCCGCGCCGGCCGGTGAGCGCCCACGGCTTTTCGGGTACGATGATAGGCTCTTTCGGAGTCAGCCGGCATGGCTCCTGAATTTGTCCCATCATTGCATCTGCAATCACCATGGCCGGATTTCGATAGCGGTCGGCCAGCTCGAACGCTTTGATGGTGAGGTCGAACATTTCCTGCACGGAGGCGGGGGCAAGCACAATGTTACGGTAATCGCCATGCCCGCCGCCATGCACTGCTTGCATGTAGTCGCCCTGAGTGGGTGCAATTCCGCCAAGGCCAGGTCCCACGCGCATGATGTTTACCACCACACATGGAATATCTGAACCCGCCATGTACGATAATGCTTCCTGCATCAGAGAAATGCCGGGGCCAGATGAGGATGTCATTGCCCGTTTCCCGGAAGCGGCGGCGCCCATTACCATGTTGATGGAAGCAATTTCGCTCTCGGCGGGAATAAATACGCCTCCTCGTTTTGGAAGCTCCCGTGACATGTATTCGGGAATATCATTCTGGGGAGTGATGGGGTATGCAAAATAATACCGGCATCCTGCCTGAAGCGCACCTTCCGCCAGCGCGATGTTGCCTTTTGTGAGTACTCGTTCGCTCATTTGTACACCTCGATTGCAGTATCGGGACACATAACCGCACAGGTTTTGCATCCAGTACAGCGGTCTTCGTTTTTCATGTCGAATTCAGCGGGAAAGTATCCCTGCTTGTTGAAAGTTTCCGATTTTCTGATGAGATTTCGAGGACAGAATTCAATACAGAAGTCGCATCCCTTACAACGATCTCTGTCGATGATGATATATGCCATGGTATCAGTTATCACGCCCTTTATGCGCAGTTTTAAAAGTGATATACAATTTAGCGCAATGGCCGTTTATGTCAATATATTTGTATTTTTTTTGATTCAGGACAGCCCGGGGCGCCTCAATGGAGGATTCCGATAATCTCTATTTGAAACAGAAAATTTATTTTATCAACCGCGGTTTTTAACTTGAAGTGTAGCCGGACATGTGAGACGTTGTTGCAACCAATGTTGTCGATAATTGGCGCGAGGGTGGAGCACGTACCATGAAAAAGCGCAGTACTGTCGGTGTTGAGGCCACACGTAAGAAAATCATCTATTGTTCGGGGCCTCTCTTCTGCCCTGGCGAACTCGGCGAAATGCTCGCCCTAACACGGTTACTGGAGGCGCGGGGCTACGGGACCTTTCTTCCCCAGCGCGATGGTATCGAGGCCCTGGTCATGGGGCTGATAAACTCGCCCCTCAACGTGAACGTTCTCAAGGTGCGAAATGTCCTGGATCGGGCTATCTTCGCCCTGGACATCTACCAGATTCTTGAGCGGTGCGACGCCTTGATCTTCAATATGAACGGTCGTGTTCCCGACGAGGGGGGGCTTGTGGAGACCGCCGCGGCATGGGCGTGTGGGAAACCGATCGTTATATACAAGAACGACGCCCGCACCCCATTCAAAGGAATGGACAACTCCATGGTGAGCGGCCTAACGCGAGGGCGCCTTATCCGTTCGATGGAAAAGATACCGGCAGAATTGGAAAAGGTAATGGGAACGATGAAAAAGCAAGGTGGCGGTACCAACGCGGGTTTTCCACCCGATGTGCAAAGCGCCGTGGACCTGGGGAGGAAAATATGGTCACTCCTCAGACACCGCGACGGTTCAGGAAAAAAGAACGACACCCTTGTGGGGGAAATCGCGGCTCTCTGTCGGAGGCGGTAATGCCATGCGTCAAGATGGCACAATTTTCGATTTCGCAGGGGAAATATTTTTATAAATAGATTGCATTTTTTCCATCAATTTTATAATATACCAGACTCAAGCACGACTATCGGAGGTTCGCATGGAACATACATTCAAACATAATCCATCGTACACCCTCCTGCAATGCAGGCTTGCTCCCGGTGAGAAGCTTAAGGCAGAGGCAGGGGCGATGGTGTACATGAGTCCCGATATTTCCATTGAGACGGTGTTCGGAAGCGGCATCCTTTCAGCCATCGCACGGAAGTTTTTAGGAGGCGAGTCGCTCTTCGTTAACATCTTCACCGCCTCAAGCAGCGGCGGGGAAATAGGGATTGCGCCCGAGCATGTGGGCGATGTACAGCATTTGAAACTTGCCGGGCAGACCATCATGCTGCAATCAGGATCGTATCTTTGTTCATCGCCTGATATTTCCATTACGCCGCAATTCGGAGGAATCCGCTCCTTTTTCGGAGGCGAGGGGCTTTTCCTCCTGAAAGTTTCGGGAAATGGGGATCTCTTTTACTCTTCCTACGGATCAATCATACCAATTGATGTGAACGGAAGCTATGTGGTGGATACCGGACATATTGTGGCGTTTGAGAATTCGCTGTCGTTCAAAGTAAAAAAGGTGGGCGGCTGGAAGTCCACTTTCTTTTCCGGAGAAGGGCTGGTGTGCGAGTTCGGCGGCACGGGCAGGCTCTGGATTCAATCGCGCGTCCCCGACGGTTTCATCGGCTGGGTGACTAAACTTCTTCCGAGGTGAGCCATGAATATTGATATAAAATACAATCCCTCATACGCGCTTGCCATTGTGTCGCTCAATGCCGGCGAACAGATTAAAGCCGAAGGCGGAGCGATGGTGAGCAAAAGCACGCATGTTTCCATTGAAACGAAAAAAGCGTCGCGCGGCGGCCTTTTGAAATCGCTGAAAAGCGCAATATTGGGCGGCACATCCTTCTGGATGAATACGTTCACCGCACAGGGTTCGGCAGGAGAGGTGACTCTTGCGCCAACTCTTCCGGGCGACATTAAAAGAATCGATGTGTCCGGGACGATTTTTGTGCAGTCAAGTTCGTTTCTTGCAGGCGCGCCTGCGCTTGACATCGATACTCAGTTTCAGGGGCTGAAAGGCTTTTTCAGCGGCGAGTCGCTTTTTTTCTTAAAAATCAGCGGCGCTGGCCCACTTCTCATCGCAAGCTATGGCGGTATTGAAGAACTGAATGTGAGCGGGAGCCTTCTGGTTGATACAGGCCATATTGTTGCATTTCAAGATTCGCTGACCTATAAAGTCGAAAAGCTCGGAGGGTGGAAATCGTTCTTTCTGGGCGGAGAGGGGCTGGTGTGTCGCTTTACCGGAAGTGGAAAAGTGTGGGTGCAATCGCGCAATGTTTCATCGCTCACTGCGTGGCTGCGCGATAAACTTCCCCCAAAAAAGCAATAGGAGGATTCCATGAAATATGAAATATTTGGGAAACCGGATTTTCCTTGTGTAAAAGTTAACTTGAATGCAGGCGAGTCAATTGTGGCGGAATCGGGCGCGATGGTGGCGATGACATCAAATATTGAGATAAAGACTGAAGCGCGGGGAGGGGTGCTTGCCTCACTCAAACGTTCGGTGCTCGGCGGCGAATCCTTCTTCGTGAACACGTTCACGGCACAGAATAGCCCTGGAGAAATATATTTTACTTCCGCCACCACGGGCGATCTGGAAGTGATAGAACTTTCCGGAAACGAGCTCGTGATGTCGAAAAGTGCGTTCGTATGCGCAAGCCCCGGAGTTGTAATCGACAGCAAATGGGGCGGTTTCAAGGCGTTTTTTGGCGGGGAAGGGCTTTTTTTCTTGAAAGCGTCTGGAAACGGCACGCTCTTTTTTTCAAGCTTCGGCGCGATTCATAATATTCAATTGCAGGGCGATTATATTGTGGATACAGGCCACATCGTCGCGTTCGATCCAACCTTATCCTTTTCCATCGAGAAGGTCGGTGGGCTCAAGTCGCTTTTTCTTTCAGGCGAGGGATTGGTGTGCCGCTTCAGTGGTTCGGGGCGATTGTGGATTCAGACGCGCAATCAAAATTCCTTTGCAGCATGGGCCGACCAGTTCAGGCGAATAGAGACATCCTCGTCGGGCAATTGAGCCTGAGCCTTCAAGTAAGACTGTCCTGTTATTAAAGAAGCAATTGCGCTTCATCTGAGATTTGAATGAGGAGCTGCCCATAAAGGCTGCTCCTTTTTAATCTGCATGCGTGTGTACATCCATGCTTTATGTTTATTATAAATACAGGGGGCCGGCTATTATCTCAAATCAGAAAACTGGTGCATGGTTTTCACGCGACATAATTTTTTTACTTGCAAAATTATACCAGATATGCGATACGGCACATGAGCGCCGTGTCTATGAACGATAAAACGCGTGTTGAACTGATCCGCCGTGCGAATGAACTTTTCAATAATGGGCAGATAGAAAAGGCGGCGGAGGTGTACGAAAAAACCGCCTATAAAGATGGCCTCATGCGGGTAGGTGATTATTATTTTTACGATAAAAGACTTCCGCTCAATGCGCTGAAATACTATCGTCTCTCTGGCAGAAACGACATGGTGCAGCAGATTCACGAGAGAATGATTTACGCGCTTGCACTATGGATTAAGGCGGGAGATTCAACCGACACACCGGTCGCGAAGGTGAAGCTCCCTCCGCTGAAGGTTTCGCCAAAGCTGAAAATGGCCGCCGAAGAGATTCTGAAAAAACAGGAGTAAGTCTTATTTGCGCTTTATGTAGGATAGATGCTTCGGAAAAATGATTCTTTAAAAAGTAAAGTTGTATCAATTCACTGGATTGATCTCTCCGAACGATACGTGGTCGTTCCTCGTAAAATCAATGGAAAAATCCGAAAAACTATCAAGCCGTTGAAGAGGAAAAAAGGCAATTGCTATTTCACCTGCACAATGCCCCATGCATTCGTGCAATTTGTCTATCGCTGTGCGAAAAAACTTGGAATTTGCGAGAAGGTGCTGATTTTTTCCAGGGGGAGCGTCAGAATAAAAAGCAGAACAGTCACACATGCGGTTTCAATTACAAGGTTAGACTGGGACGTGGGTATTTCATTTCTTGTTCCACTGCGTTTGCGCTACGACAGAATGGTTGCTGTTGACGTTGAAGGACGTGAGTATTCAGTACACTTGATGGAGCTTGCCGTTTTAGGGGCGCTTTTATCGGTGAGATTTCCTTCTTTTTCGCGGGTGCGATGCAATGAGTGGGCGATGAAGATTCTGGCGAAAGGATGGAAGAGTGTGGGGATGTAATCACCTGCTGATACAGCCTTTTTAAAAAATACTTTACGGCTTTATCTGATTTTATTATTGAAATAATTAATTTAAAAAGGCAAACAGAAAAACGTATGAATCCATCCATTTGGCGTAGATCATTTGTGATTGCCGTGATGGCGCTGGTAATGTTGGCACGCACTTCATTAGCAAAAGCGCAACATCTTGATTTACGCAACTTTTCATTCGAAGGCAACTCAACCCATTCCATTAAAGCGCCCTTCCGTTTCTGGTGGAATGATCTAGTGGATCCCGTGCTCATAGCGAAAGGCGTTGCCCCGCCACCCACTGATGTGGTCATGATGCCGCGTTACTGGACGGATTACGTCCTTGACGGGAAGAATCTTCCCTCTCAGGGCTGCGCCACCTATGCAATCGACATCCTGCTTCCCGATGATCGGATTTATGGCCTTTACTTAGATCAGATGCTCTGTGCTTATACGCTTTATATAAACGGAAAGTGCGCTGTCTCGAATGGAACGGTTTCGAGAGAACTTGAAAAAATGAAGAATGAATTCCGCCCTCAAACCGTTTACTTTACGCCGGAGAATGGGAAGGCAACACTCGTCTTTCATATCAGCAACAGGGATTACCGGGTTGGAGGCATGTGGCAGCCGGTCATCATTGGAAGGGACAGCGCGATTGTTGCGCATCAGGCGGGAATCATAGCCGTAGAGCTGTTTCTTTTCGGGTCGATACTGATCATAGGACTGTATAATATTGCACTTTATATTTTCAGGACGAAGGACAGAGCCCCGCTCTGGTTCGGGCTTTTCTGTCTGATTGTGTGTCTGAGAGTGCTTGCGACGGGAAGTGTTCAGCTGGTGCATTTTTTTCCTGGAATTTCATGGGAATTGGTCGTGAAGCTGGAATTGAGCATTTTTTATATCGGTTCGATATTTTTCGCTCTCTTCTTTCATGAGATTTATCCGGAAGAAGTAAGAATGAAGCATCTGCGATTCGTGCTGGGAGTTTTTTCAATATTCGCGCTGGCGGCACTTGTAAGTCCGGTTTCATTTTTCAACAGGCTTGTTCCGCTTATGCAGGTTGCGGTGCTGATTGGGCTTCTGTATTTGCTCTGCTGCTTGATCATCGTTGTGGTGCGCAAGAGATTGCATATTAATTATTTTCTGGCAGGTTTCATCATTTTCACCTTAACGGCAGTGAATGATATTTTATTTTCAAATGGGATTTTGCCCACCATGTACCTTCTTCCCGCCGGCCTTTTCCTTTTCATTTTTTCTCAGGCAATTGCAATTGCGCGCATCTTTTCCTTCTCGTTTTTACAGGTGGAACTCTTATCGGAAAACCTCAGCAATCTCAATGCGTCTCTCGAACGCTTCGTACCCCACGAATTTCTTGCTTTTCTTGGAAAGCAAAGCATTACTGATGTTCAGTTGGGCGATCAAACACTTAAGGATATTACTGTGCTTTTTGCCGACATTCGTTCGTTTACGACTCTATCGGAAAAGATGACGCCGGAGCAGACCTTTAAGTTTCTCAACTCGTATTTAAATAGAATCGGGCCCATCATCCGCGCCAGAAATGGCTTTATCGACAAGTATATCGGTGATGCTATAATGGCGCTGTTTCCGCATTCTCCGAAAGATGCGCTCGATGCGGCAATTGAAATGGTCCATCGCATTAGGGAGTACAATGAAGAGAGGAAATCCTTCGGCCTTGAACCAATTTCCATAGGTATCGGCATTCACACCGGAAGCTCAATTCTCGGTATTATTGGAGAAACGATGCGCATCGAGAGCACAGTGATTTCGGATGCGGTAAATCTTTCGAGCAGGATTGAAAACCTTACGAAAAGCTTCCATACAACAATTCTGATTTCGGGCGAGGTCTATGAAAAAGTAGCCGATATGTCCAAATACACATTAAGGTTTATCGGCAATGTGGTGGTGAAAGGAAAATCGAAGGCATGCAAGGTGTATGAGGTGCTGTCTGTATATTCCGAAGACATACTCCATCTTTTTGCTTCCACGAACGTGTTGTTTCAGAAGGCCATCGGTTTTTATAATAAAAAACGATATTCCGAAGCGCTAAAGGCTTTTCAAGAAATAATTTCCGCAAATCCTCATGACAGGATGACTGAAAATTTTATTGAGGAGCTGATGACGAAGGCGATGATATAAAGTAAACTGCGGTTGTTTCCTTTTCTCATAACCAATGCAAAGTGGATAAGGGAATTTCGAAAAACTTTTTTGCCTGATGTTCTCTTGTGTTCGCATCGTCTTGATACACATCGCTTCCAGTGGCGTTGATTTTGCAGAAAAAAGCGGTTGCGGCAGGTGCCTATACGCAATGAAAGGTCATTGCAGAAGTTTTAAATACTCATTCACGCACATCATTTCAATATCCTTCATCGCGTCAAATGCGTCATTGAAATCTTCTTCCCCTGTTGTAAAAAGCCCATGCCCATAGACAATTGCACCGCGCGAGTGTTCAAGCGCCGGCGGCAGAGTGTTGCAGAGGCCGTATTTACCTGTGCCGATTTCCCCGGGCACAATCGGCACATCGTTTATCCATCGCGTCTCGGGACAAAGCCTGTGGCATTGGCCTTCGAACTCGCATGGCTTTTTTCCGCACTGCATCGACATAATCACCGAAAATTTCGGATGTCCATGAAGTATCGCGTGCGCGTTGCAACGTGCGTAGATGTCCCTGTGTGCGGTGAATTCGCTTGAGGCGGTGATGCCCGCACAGCTTGAGCCGTCGATGGGGCATTCGTCGATTGCGCCTTTAAGCGCATCAAGCGAACTTGCTGTCTGGCTTATAAAAATTGAAGTGCCATTGAAATACGATATGTTGCCGAAATAGGAATCCACAAGACGGGATCGTACGGTTGCAAGGCCGGCTTCGATCATCGCTTTCATCAGTTCGTATGCGTTCAACACGCCGCCGAAACCAGCTTCTGCATCGGCCACGATAGGCGCGAAATAATCGATGTCGTTCTTGCCCTCCATCCACTGAATCTGATCGGCGCGGGTGAAGGCA
>DYLV01000057.1 GCA_020721925.1 Leptospira biflexa | reverse complement strand
AGCAGATGCGATCAAAGAAAAAAATCCCGCCATAACCTACACAAAAGATTGGCAGGATGTAGTTGCTGATCCGGAAGTCAATACTGTTATCGAGCTTATCGGCGGCACCGAACCCGCATTCCACATCATCACGGAAGCGCTTCGAGCAGGAAAAAACGTCGTCACCGCAAATAAAAAACTTTTGGCGGAAAAGGGACGAAGCCTTTTTGAGACGGCGAACATGTCCGGCAAAACAATCGGTTTTGAAGCATCTGTGGGTGGGGGCATTCCCTGTATTCGCGCACTCAACGAAGGACTCGTTGGAAACCGGATTCTTTCCATCTCGGGCATTCTCAACGGCACCACAAACTACATTCTCACAAGGATGGAAGAAGAAAACAAAACTTTCAGCGATTCGCTGCGGGATGCTCAGGAGAAAGGTTTTGCCGAAGCAGACCCCACATTCGACATCGAGGGCTACGATGCCGCCCATAAAATCTGCGTCATCTCCACGCTTGCGTACGGCAAATGGATCGATTTCTCCGCTCTTTCAATACAGGGCATCACCCAGATCAGCCCCCTCGACATCCATTTCGCGAAGGAAATGGGCTATGCGATTAAACTTTTAGGTATCAGTAAAATCGCGGGCGATGAAATCGACATTCGGGTTCATCCTGCGATGATTCATCAAAGCCATCCTCTGGCTTCGGTGCACAACGAAAATAACGCCATCACCATAATCGGTGACATGACCGGTGCGGTGACTCTCCACGGCAAAGGGGCGGGAAGTTTTCCCACTGCCTCCGCGGTGGTGAGCGATCTCATACAGATTGCGCGCGGGAATATTTCTCTGCCGCAGACATTTGCATTCTCCGAAGCGAAGTATCTTTCTTCCGAAAGAAGAATCACACGCTACTACATGCGCCTTCGCACGAAGGACCGGCCGGGAATCCTGGCGAAAATTGCCGGCGCATTCGGGAAACACGGCGTGTCCATTGCCTCGGTCATTCAGAAAGAATCGAACAGCGAATTCGTTCCGCTCCTTTTTATGACACACGAATCGGTTGAAAACAACATTCTCGCCGCCATTGACGAAATTAATGGATTTGAATTTGTAGATGGGAAAGCGACGCTCATACCCATTGAAGACTCCTTTGCAAACAGGTGACAGCAATGAATGCAAAAAGATATCATGCTGAATTTCGCTGCATTGCGGGCTGCGATGAGAGATACGGACTCGACGAGATCGTGTATCGGTGCAAGCGATGCGGCAATCTTCTTGAAGTGCATCACGACATCGATCTTCTCCGCAGGACATCACCCAAAAAGTGGCGTGAAATCTTCGACTCACGCGCAGGAAAAAACACATGGCCGTATGGAAGCGGTGTTTGGGGAAAGAAAGAATTGGTGTGCCCCGAGGTGGACAACGAGAATATTGTCTCAATGTTCGAGGGAAATACCAATATGTTCTGGGCGAAACGTCTTGGGCAGATGATTGGAATGAACGACTTGTGGATCAAGATGTGCGGCAACAGCCACACCGGTTCCTTCAAAGATTTAGGGATGACCGTGTTGGTCTCAATGGTCAATGAAATGATACAACGCGGCAAAAACATCAAGGCGGTTGCCTGCGCATCCACCGGTGATACTTCCGCCGCCCTTGCCGCATACTGCGCCTATGCAGGAATACCATCCATCGTGTTTCTTCCATACAATAAAATTTCAACCGCACAGTTGGTTCAGCCGATGTCGAACGGCTCCATTGTGCTTTCGCTTGACACCAATTTCGACGGCTGCATGAAAATAGTGCAGGAAATCACAAAAGACAATTCGATTTATCTGGCAAATTCAATGAATTCACTCCGCATAGAAGGCCAGAAATCAATTTCGGTGGAAATTGTACAGCAGTTCGACTGGGAAGTCCCCGACATCATCATCATTCCGGGCGGGAATTTGGGCAACGTTTCTGCGCTTGGCAACGGATTTAAAATGATGCTGGAACTGGGTATCATCACAAAAAAACCGAGGATCGTGCTTGCGCAGGCCCAGAAAGCAAATCCACTCTATCTTTCATATTTAAAGGGATTTAACGAACCCTTCGAACCCATCACTCCCGGAAAAACTCTCGCCTCAGCTATTCAGATCGGCGATCCCGTTTCAGTTCAAAAGGCTATAAAAACGCTTAAAGAATTCAATGGCATTGTGGAGCAGGCAAGCGAAGACGAACTTGCTAACGCCGCCGCGCTTTCGGATAAAACCGGCCTGTATTCCTGCCCGCACACCGGGGTGGCGCTGGCTGTACTCTTCAAGCTGGTGGAAAAGGGGACAATTTCGAAAAAAGATCGGACAATTGTGATTTCAACCGCACACGGGCTGAAATTCTCTGAATTCAAAATCGGGTATCACGAGGCAACGCTCCCTGAAGTATCATCCAGATACGCCAATATGCCGATTGAACTTAAACCCGATTCAGACAGGGTTCTTGAAGTTCTCAATAAAGAGCTGACAAAAAGGCGGAACATGGGAATGTATGCACTAACATGAAAATAACCTCGCACATATATCTAGTGGGAGGAAGTTCTCTCACCCATCCGGCCGATGCCGCGGTATATCTCATCCGGGAAGGAGAAGCCGCCGCCCTCATCGACGCCGGCACCGGTAAAGCAACCGAAGAGATTATTCAAAATATACGGGGAACCGGCACCGATCCTTCTTTAGTACAATATCTTTTTCTCACCCACTGCCATTACGATCACACCGGCGGCGCAGAGAAAATTCGCTCGCTCACAGGCTGTAAAATTGTTGCGCACAGCATCGATGCCGAATTTATTGAGGCAGGCGATAGTGAAGTGACCGCCGCAAGCTGGTATGGATCATGGATGGAGCCGACAAAAGTAGATATCCCGATCAACGATACAAACGCCAAATTCACCGTGGGGAAGCTGGAAGTGTGCGCGTATCATACTCCCGGACATTCTCCCGGCTCTATGGTGTTCACCGTCATTTCGGACGGTCTCCTTGTGCTGTTCGGACAGGATGTCCATGGCCCTCTGAATGACGCACTCCGTTCTGTTCGCGCTGATTATGAGCATTCCCTCGAATTCATGCTGTCGCTCGAAGCGGATATCCTTTGTGAGGGGCATTTCGGTATTTTTCGGGGCAAATCAAATGTCCGCGATTTTATCGAATCGTTCCTCTAATATCAGACGCTAATGAAAAAAAACATAATAACTGCTCCAACCTTCGCAAAACGCAATCCCGCCATCGCCATCCTTGCATCTCTATTTCTGCCAGGTCTCGGGCATGCCTATTGCGGCGAATGGGCGCGGGGATTTCTTTTCCCCTCAGCAATTTCTCTTTTTGCACTTCTCATGCCATTCGGCCTCATCATACATCCCGGGCTGCCTTCATTACCGCATGTGATATCAATCGGCATGCTCGGCATAGCCGCGTATATAATGTGCCCCATCGATGCAGTGCGCATCAGTTTGAAAAAAAATACACAGGGAAGTGCACACCCTGTTCGCCTATTGTATATGATCGCTTTTTCGCTGTTCTCATCACTCACAATCTCCACTTCTCTGCGCGTTATTCCGACAGTTTACTCGATAGAAAATGCAACGCATGACGCCATGGAACCGTCTTTTTTTATTGATGAAAAGCTCCTTGTCGCATCACCCTCTACGGCTACACTTCAACCTGGAGATGCGGTTGTCTTTATGCATAATGGCATCACACGCATTGGAAGAATTATTGCGAGAGGAAACGACCACATCAACAGCAAAGACGGTATGATGGAAGTCAACGGGATACCGCTATCTATCGGCATTATCCTTGCCGATGAAATTCACTTCCGAGACCTACCCACAGAAGAAGACCTTTTCTACGAAGTTACAGGAACCAGAAAATACTCAGTGCACCTCACACCTGCCAGGGGAAGAATACGCTTCACCGGCACGCCGGCTTCCATTCCAATTGGTCAGTATGCGATTGCATTCGATAACCGCCTTCGCGAAAAAAGCCACCTTCTCATCCAGGCGTCCTCCATCGTCGGACGCATAGAAGGCGTATTTGTGGGAAAAACGTGGAGGCGGTTCTTTCTTCCTCCGTATGATCGAATTTAAGGAAACCTCTGAACACTGTTTTAACAGGTTGTTCCCTTTGGAACATCATACATAAGTGAAAAACGCTTTTTTTAATATTGTCTTTTTCTGTTGAAAGCGTTTTTTTGAAGTGCCCATAAAACACAGTTCCAAAACAAATATTCTTGACGAAAAACACCCTGCCCTCATACTTAAAAAACTCAATACATTCCGGAGGTTACTATGGTTTTGGTCACCGGCTGCAACAGTCTCGTGGGAAGTACCCTTATACGACGCCTGCTCGCAGAAGGCAGCGATATCAGGGCCATTGACACATGGAAGAAAAAAAGCATGCCAGAGGGGATTGACTTTCTTGAAGGAACTGTCCTCAACGAAGAGCTTCTCATGTCGGCAACCGAGGGAATCCAGACCATCTATCACCTTCAGGATATCGACAGCCCTGTCCACGCAGGGCGGCGCTATATGAAAAAGATGAACGTGAAAGGAACTGAAAATGTTCTCAAAGCGGCAAAGGAAAACGGAGTGGAAAAAATAATTTTTCTCTCTTCTGCCGAGGTGTACGGAAACCGAAAAACGATGCTCATTAATGAAAATGACCCATGCAGACCGACGATACCGTACGGAAAGGATAAGCTCAAAGCCGAGAAGCTCTGCAAGAAGGGAATTGAAAACGGTCTCGATATCACCATTTTCCGGCCGACAATTGTAGCGGGTCCTGGTATTGACGATCCTCTTATCCTGGTGATTCTCTACATGGCGATGGCTATGGGCGATGCCAACCGTCTGTATATTGCAGGAGACGGCGATACCCGTTTTCAGCTCGTTCATCCCGATGACGTGGTGACGGCAATGTTAAACTGCCGTAAAATCGAGCAATCGCGGGGGAAAATCTACAATCTGGGATCCGATGATGTGCCCACTCAAATGGAGCAAATCATTAAAGTAAAGGAGCTTGCGCGTCTGGATTGTCAGATCAAGCATCTTTCTGCTTCTCTTACGAAGTTCCTCTCGATTGTACTGAAGCCTTTTAAAATTAATTATTTACGAAAGGAACACGTGCTTTTCATGCTTTCAAACTTCGTGCTCGATTGCGACAGGGCAAAAAAAGAACTGAACTGGCAGCCATTAAAAAACAACATAGATATTTTTCTTGAGACGATTGAATGGTATCAAAAGGAAAAACTCTAAAACTATAAGCGATATTCATTGGTGCGAGGTTCACCCTATTCACCGGAATTCTTTTCCTTTTCCCTGCGGACAATCCAGTTGAATATTTTTTTCAAAAGCTCCCATAGCTTCACCACAAGCAACATGAAAAACTGACCCATGCTTCCCTCGCCTACGTCCATTGTGAGTAAAACCATGGCCTTTTTCATTTCACTTCTGGATAAATGCTTCTGCTCAAATTTCATTTCCTTCATTCGTCTTCGCGCCTCTTTACGCGAAAGTTTCATGGTTTTCCTGTCTTCTTTGAACGACCTGACGCGGGTAATTATTTCATAGAGTGCGGGATCTTCTAAAAGTTTTTGCCGTACATTTTTAAGTTTATCGTATGACTTCTGAAGAATAGGGTTTTCGGCATTATTACCGAAATCCATGAGAAGTTCAATATACTCGCTCAGAAAATATGCCTTCTTGTATATTTTTGTCAGATCTTCAATCGATTTATTGGAAAGATCCATTCGGGAAAACTCATCGGCATTCATTTCGATGAAATCGAGCGTCTCTTCCTTCAAACAAAAAAGGCGCGACGGTTCGAGATCGGGAATTTCCACAAATCGATGGCACACTTCCTTGAGATCTTTGAATATCTGCTCGGAATAATTTAACAGAAAACGATACGCCCGCTTTTCTGTCCCGGTAAGTTCGGATTCCCCCGCGCCCCTCGAAACTTTTTTTCGTACTTCAGTAAGGTTTATCGACGACGGATCGAAGTCGATCTTGTTGGTATCCAATATTTCCTGCATGTCGAAGAAGTTTCCCTCAACAGGATCGCTTCCGATTTTCAGCACATTGAGCTTTATGTCGCCGAGTTTCTCCTTCATCTGAAATTTATTTATCTTGCTGATTCCGTCAGTAACGACGAGAATCTCTGAATTGAGCATCTCCTTGTCGTAGTGAATATCGCTCACCGCTTGAAACACCGCCCCTTGAAGATTGGTGCTCACCCCCCCCGTCGTCATATACAGCACTTCTTCAATGAGGTGCGGAAAATCTTCTCTCTTTTCAAGTTTTATCAGCTTTCCAACCTCAGAATCGAACGGACGGAAAAATATTTTCGCCCTGCTGTTGATCTTCCTGCGAAGGAATTCCGCGACGATGCACTTTGCGAAAAACAGGCGCATCTTGAAATTCATCGATTTGGAACTGTCCAGCAGCAGATAAAATTTCTGTTCGAATTTATTGGCATCCTTTCCGGATTCATCGCGAAGGGTAGAAACCGGTTTGAATTTATCTGTTTCCGTTTCATAAAATCGCTGCACCAGAAGAGATCTGGTAAAAAGCTTGATGGTAAAAATATCATCTTCCCAGGCAAGCTCGCGCGGGAGCGCTTTTTTTAGGTCGTAAATAGTCCGGTAATTATCGATCACCATGTTGTCGGAAAGGGGAGAAACCCGCTCCATGCGGTTTATCATGATGCTTTCATCACGGTCGGGTGCTTCGATTTTTTCCTCCCGCAATATATCCTCGATCGCGCTGAGCGCCTCGCTGACCAGCTCCGGCGTGAAAATCACCTGTGCAATCTCAAAGAGAATGAAAAACTTGGGCGGCAGCACCGTCTGGACATTATCGAAAAAGCCAAGCGCCTCCCAGTACTCGAAAAAATCGGTACTCGGCCTTTCAGATACCCCAATTTTGTTGATCAATTCAGCCATGGGAGGCCTTACTTCATCAGGATGTCCCGATAATCACGGAGTATCCCTTCCTTTAATTCGCGAACTTCTTCAACAGCGGGGTTGATATCGTTAATGCTATTTTTCAGCATTTCGAGAGTAACGTCCTCATCATCTACTTTTGTTTTTGAAGGGAAAATCTTCCTGAAAAGCCCCATCAGGCTGTCGAGAAGCCCCCGTGCGTGTTTGAGCTTTTCACGCTTTTCTGGATCTTCGCGAACCTCCTGGAATACCTTTCGCATGCCAAGCAGAAATTCAATCTGCTGCAAGGCACCGGTTGTGTTGAAATGAACCATCGTCTGCTGATAGGTATCCAGAAAAACATCCTTTTCTGATTTATCGCGCGCTTTCACGGAAATGTAGCTGTTGAGGGTGCAGAGCGTGAGATACATGTTTTTCACGTCGTCCATGTTCACTTCAAAACGATTTTCAAGAAGCGCATTTGCTCGAAGGAAGTCAGAAATCTTCGCCTGTTTTCGAGGACTGATAAAGAAATTATATTCACTTTTCCGCATTTCGCTGACGAACTTATTTACAATCACGTTCTTCATGAAATACACGATGTCCGGAATTTCAACCTTGATTTTCTTGTTTCGGTTCGTTGCGATATCCGAGAGATAAATCATCTGACTGAAAGGAATTTTCTTTTCCGGATCGATCGCCACCCCACGGCTGAAAGAATAGGTGTGGTCGATGAGAATCTGGGTATATACATTATTTGTTTCGGGGATGATCGCCTTGTAGAGGAACCTATCGAGCACCGCCTCCGTCACCTCGTTCATCCTCATGTAGTTTGCCGTGGCAATCGCAGTATGCACTGCCGCATCAATGATCTCAGGCCCATTGATGAATTTTCTTTCGTTTAACACCGACAGAAGCGAGCGAAGCACCACATCGCTCGCATCGAAGAATTCATCCAGAAACACGAGATCGGCCTCGATAATCGAGCGGTGAATGTTATGGCGTATCCTGCCTTTTTTAAATTCTTCTATATTGTAAGGTCCGAAATAGTTGTCTGGAGTCTGATCCTTTGTCGCCTGAGATGAGAACACCCGCACATTGTCGAAAGAATTGAAAACATAGTTTGCAAGGAAGGATTTCGCCATCCCCGTTCTCGAAAGGAGAAGGAGATGCTCCCTGGTCAGGATAGCATACATCGCCTGCCGGATGATTTCATCCCTGCCGATTACATTTTTCGATATTCTATCCATGTGCCACTTGAGATAGCTTACGATCGTTGGAATATCGTGTTCGTCCTCATCAACCCGCGATATAGAAGGCTTTATTACAAGCGGCTCCTTCCCCGGCTTTTTCTCGGCAAGTTCCGTCACAACATGGGCGGCCTGCGTCTCCTCCATGGGGGTTGCCTGCTCATGTTCATCGCCGATCTGAGCCTGGATCGTTTCCTGAGAAAAAACGGCAAAACCTTCCTGCGCAAGCGCGGATTCCATTTTTTTATACTTCTCGAATTGTTCTTTATTAACCCTATCCATGGAAGTTCCTTCCTTTTAATTCTGCATCAGTGCCGGTTTACGCCGCATATCATTCCTGCACCCCAGGCAGAATAATTCTTACTTCAGTTCCTTCGCCCACTTTACTGCGCACGCCAATTGCACCGCCCATGTTTTCAATAATCGAATACGTGACCATAAGGCCCAATCCAGTCGACTTCTGTCCTTTCGTTGAAAAGAAAGGCTGAAATATTTTCTTCAAATTTTCTTCTGGTATCCCAATGCCGGTATCTTTTACTGAAATGCGCGCCATCGGATGGCCGTCTATGAGCACCCGGCTCATGGAGATTGTAAGCTTTCCCCCTTCCGGCATGGCATCCTCCGCATTGCTGATGATGTGGAGCATAACCTGGACGAGATGGTTCAATGTCGCGCGAACCATTGGAGTGTTCGGAGCCACTTCCGTCACCACTTCATATCCGCGCTCCATCATACGCTTTAAAATAATCTGCACCGGATGGCTTTCCAGCACTTTCCCGGCAAAAAATACCTCTTTTTCTTCCTCTTCAGGTTTGGCAAGATTGAGCAGCTGGTTTGTGATGTTCCGCATCTTCCCCAGCTCTTCTTTTACGTCCGCAATATATTCCGCAACGGGGCTATTCTCTTCAATATTTTTCTCGATAAAATTCAGGTTCATCGTCATAATATTGAGAGGCATCTTTAGCTCAAATGCAACGCCGGCAGCTAAAAGCCCCATGGCGGAAAGCTTCTCCGCCCGCCGCATTTTCTCGCCAATGAGTGCCTGTTCGGTGACATCCTCGACCATCACCAGCACGTTTTTTACGCTTTTCTTTGTATCAAAAATCGGATCCATGGTGACGTTTATAGTCAACACCCTATCGCCCGAAATGGGGACATAGCGGATATTTCGCATGGACACTGAACGTTTCTCGCGCAGGACCTTGTCGAATGCGGTCTTAAGCCCTGCTTCAATAAATCCGGGATGCTGGAAGAGATTATAACCTACCCGCGTCACATTCGGCGGATGACCCATGATTCGTTTAAGCGCGGGATTCTCCGTCAGCATAATACCCACCGGATCCATGAGAAAAATCCCAATCGGGGCATTGTTAACCATTTCATCATTCAGCGCTTTTATGCGCTTGAGCTCTTCAGCCTGTTCTATCTGCTCCTGGACTTTTTCCTCAAGCCTCCTCGTGTTTTCTTTTAGCATTTTTTCAATTTTGTGCATCGCGGTGATGTCGCGCATAATAGCAAGCATGCCAATCACATTATCGTTGTTGTCTCTAATCGGGGTGAAGTTGGAAATAAAATAATGGGCGGCGCCGTCTTTGTCGACGGTTTTCATCTTTTCGTTGGTGATGAACTTCCCTTCGGAAAGCACCGCATTAAAAACAACCTGCGCTCTCTCGTGCTCAACCTCGGGCAAATAATGGAGATAATGCTTGCCGATTTCTTCTTTGTTTCCTCGTGCAAAAAACTCTCTGCAAATCGCGTTCTGATAGACCAGATTCCCAAGCTTGTTTATAATAAAGATAACGTCAGACGCTTCTTCAACCAGTGATTTGTAGTTTATAAGAAATCCGCCCTCACCTTCGGTCATGAGCGCACATTCCGGCCGAACTTCCCGGACAAGCGCGATGAGTTCTTCTTTAGAAAGAGATTCCAGCGGTCTGGTTTCCATACTGCCCCCGCATTATCGAATATTTTTTGAACCCGGAAAACTGAGAGTATTGAAAAACCACACTTCAATGATGAGACTGAAAATTGTACCTATGAGAAATGCGACGGCAAAATACATGGTGTTCATCTGAAAAAACAAAAGCCCACCAAATGCAAACAGCGCCAGGATTGCAAGCCGGACTGGAAAGCCGCCCACAGTGATGAGAAGCAGCACAAGTGTATTCGATTTCATACCTTTCCGGGCGCCCAGATACCAGATGGTCACAAAAATGGTATTCACCACGGTGCCGATGATAAATCCTTTAAACTCTGCTATTCCCTTTGCATAGAGAAGCACAAAGGAAATCGCAAGATTACATACAGTCATTAATACAATATAGCGCACGGCCCTGTTCAATGTTTCCATATTCTTTTCCATTCATCACGTGCATCGATGCATGTTCTGATACCCCATTCATGAAGCCGATCTGCACACCCACATAACGACACAGCACAATCACAAAGCAGATATCTCGATTTTCATCATTTCTGCAATAGTGGTTTTTTCAAATAAAACAATTTTGGTCAAGTATATTTTCGCAGATGATCATTCAGCTAAAATGAGCACATAATCCTCATCAGCACAGCTGGCGTCCCTGCAGACAGTCCCGATAAAGACCCTCCCTTCCAGTTCGCCATTCCCCTTCTGAATACCAAAAACAACCGATCTTCCGACAAATTCGGAAAATGCATCCCCCCCGCCAATTTTTTCACAAAGCGCGGCAAGTTTTTTCGATTTAAAAGAAATGTGTGAGTATTCTTTTACGGCCTTAAAGATAAATTCATCGTTTTTGCGTACAAACCAGGTGGAAAGCTTCGCCTCTTTGAAATGCACAATACGCGCGGCATCGCACGCGTTTTTTACTTCTTCGACGTCTACAACGAATTCGCGAAAATTATTTTCCCCACCGACAGCCGACACTGTCGCAAGTATGACCGCTAAAATACAATACTTTATAACTTTCATTTCCGCAAAAGGCTATAGAGCAGGATTCCAGCCGCAACAGAAGCATTAAGGGAAGCGACTTTACCCTTTAAAGGAATCCGCACCACGCGATCGCATTTATCTAAAATTGATTTTCGCACTCCCTCGCCTTCGCTTCCAATGACAAGCAGTGCAGGGCGAAATTCTCCAAGATCTTCCAACCCGCGCTCGGATTCCGAGGAACTGCCGATGATCCATATCCCTTTCGCCTTCGCCTTCTCAATGAAACTTCCCGCGTTCGAGATTTCTACAATAGGAATATGCGCTGTCGCCCCCGCCGATGCCTTAATCACGACAGAGGTAATTGCTGACGAATGAGCACCGGCCAGCACCACGCCGCTGGCGCCAAGCGCTTCCGCGGTTCGGATGATGGAACCCACATTGTGCGGATCGGTGAGACGGTCTAAAAACACCAGCACTCCTCCAGTTTGCGCGGCAGTATTGATGATTGAATCATCAGTCTCTACCTCGATATCATGCGGTAACTGCAAGAGCACTCCCTGATGCACAGAAGACGGCGCGCGCGTCTCGAAAAAAATTTTTTCGACCATTTCCGCTTCAATCCCCGCACGGCGTGCCTCTGACAGAATAATCTGTATGATTTTCCCGTGTGCACTTTTCGCAACGAAAAGCCGCACACCGTTTCTCTTTTTCAGCACACGAAGATGTTCCAGCACCGGATTTCTTCCGAAAATATCCATTCAGCCGCTATTGCCGTATTTTCCAGCGGACTCCTTCCCTTGTATCTTCAAGAATGATTCCCCCGGCCAGAAGCTCATCGCGGATTCGGTCGGCACGGACAAAATCCTTCTCCTTGCGCGCTTTCTGCCGTTCATCAATCAAAGACTGAATTCGTTCGGCATCGATGCCATGGGAGGCTTTCTTAAAGAAAATAAAACCGAAAACAGAATCTATGCGCCGCAGAATATCCATCACAAAGTCCCGATCGGCAATAGAAAAACGCCCTTCGTCGATCAGCGAATTGATTGAATGAACGTAATCGAAAAACTCGCCGAGTCCTCCAGAAATATTCAAATCATCGTCCATCTGCTCAATGAAATGGACCACAAACTCCTGGGAAAGCGTGCGGATGGCCGGATCCACCTCGGCATTTTTTTTCACATCATCAATGCGGACAAGGAAATTGTCGATGCGCGCAAGGGCGTTTTCAGCAGTTTTAAGGCCTTCCAATGTAAAATTTAGCTGCTTGCGATAATGCGAGGTCAAAAGCAGGTATCGTATCGCGCGTGGCGAATATCCTTTATCCAGGAGATCTCTCAATGTATAAAAATTTCCCTTGGACTTCGACATCTTGGCCCCATCAACCAGCAGATGCTCCACATGAATCCAGTAGCGAACAAATTTTTCGTCATAGGCGCCTTCGCTCTGCGCAATTTCGTTTTCGTGGTGCGGAAACACAAGATCCACTCCGCCGGTATGTATGTCGATAGTCCCGCCGAACACCTGCCGCACCATCGCCGAGCATTCAATGTGCCAGCCAGGCCTTCCCGGCCCGAACGGCGTTTCCCAGAAAGGCTCCCCATTTTTCGGAGACTTCCAGAGCACAAAATCGCGCACATCGTCCTTTTCATATTCATCGGCATCATAGCGTGCGCCGCTTCGTATCTGTCGCCGATCCAGGCGCGAGAGCATGCCATACTTATGAAATTTTGAAATGCTAAAATACAGTGAACCATCTCTGGAATACACAAAATTCCTTTCCTGTAAACGCTGTATAATCTCAATCATCGCGTTGATGGACTCGGTTGCGCGGGGGTTGTGCTCAACCCGCTCAATATTCAACACGTCGATATCTTCGAAAAAAATGTTAATATATCGGTCAGTATAGTCGCGGAGAGAAATGCCTTCCCTGTTGGCGCCCTCAATCGTTTTATCATCCACATCGGTAATGTTCATTGCGTGGTTGACTTTATATCCGCGGAACTTGAGATAGCGTCGCAGAAGGTCGTTAAAAATGAAGGTGCGAAAATTGCCAATATGCGCATACCCATACACAGTAGGGCCGCATGAATAAATGGTCACCGGTGGATAATCTTGAATTTTATCTTTCTTCATTCCCGATGGGATGAATTCTTCCATTACACCGCTGTAAGTATTATAGAACCGAAGTGCCACATTTTACCTCTTTTTATTTGCATTCATTCTAAATACAGCGATTCACCTTTGAAAGCAGTGAATGCCGGATATGCCGTGAAGCCGCGCACACGCATGGAAAGCGCGACGCGCTTCGCCGAAGTCCAGAGAAAAATCCAGGGGGCTTCCTCACGAATAATCCCTTCCGCACGCCGGTATATGTCAAACCTTTTTTGCTTATCAACCATTTGCTGAGATTCTTCAAGAAGGGTATCGACTTTTTCACTCGAAAAAAATGCCCTGTTTCCACCCACCCCGGCATTGCGTGAATGGAAAAGTGGGACAAGATAATTTTCCGGCTCGGGGTAGTCTCCATACCAGGTAAAATACGCCATATCAAAATCACCCCGTATCACTCTGCTTTTCAGCGCCGACCACTCGAGCGTCTGCACGCGCACATCTAGGCCGGCTTTCGAGAGAAAATGCTGTATCATCCGCGCCGCCAGTTCAAACTGATAATCCGCTTTTACAAGAAGCGTCAACCGCTTCCCCTTCATATCCATCTCATCAATTATTTCCCTTGCAGAGGAAGGGTTATATTCGAGCACGGGCTGGGTTCCCGCATCAAATCCGCCCGTACCATCCGGCACAGGGCCGCATGCTATTTTAAATCGCGAGTCAAAGAGCGCATGGAGGATTGCATTCTTATCGATTGCCATATTCAATGCACGCCGAAAGCGCTTTTCGCTGAACGGAAAGCGAGTATTATTCAGCGCAATATAGTGCACACTCGGTTCGGGCATGTCAACCACATCATATTTATTATCACCTTGAAAGGCTTTCCCTAAAAGTGGAAGTTCAAAGTAATCCAGATTTCCGCTGCTGAATTCAAAGCGCGCCATAAGGTCTTCGGGAATAATGCGGTATTCCACACCTTCAATGTTCGGTTTCCCTTTAAAATAGACATCATGCCGCAACAGCACAATTTTTTCATCCTGCTTCCATTCTGTAAGTTTAAAAGGGCCTGTCCCGATGAGACGCGCCGAGATAAAATCCGATTCGGGCGCGACAATAAAGCCCGCAGGGGTGGTGAGCAAGAAAGGAAATGTTGCATGCGTGCGTGAAAGCCGTATGATGAGCGAATACCTGTCCGCCTTTTCAATTGACGATACCGAGGAAAAAATCCATTTCCGCGGTGAAGTGGGATTCGCGCTCACACGTACCCTGTTCAGCGAAAAGATCACATCATCGGCGGTGCATTCCCTGCCATTGTGGAAAAGCACTCCGCGACAAAGACGCACGCGAAGCGTTCTGCCATCGAAATGATACCACTCTGCAAGATCACCAACGAGCAAACCGCGCTCATCAATCGCAAAAAGGGCATTGCATATCATCGTCAGGATTCTTCCAGAAACAACATCCGTGCTGTAGAACGGGTCTAATTTGCCGGGATCGGATTGGGTATATATTCTAAAAAGGAATGAATTCGACGGGTTTCCACAAAAGAGAAGTAAAAGCCCTGTTGTTGTAATTAAAAATTTAAGCGCTATACGGGCCGATTTCATTTCCATCTTCATCGAGGAGCACTTCTACAACAGGAGTATATGCAATCGGTTCTTCGGGAAGCTGAACATCCTCCACTGCCTGTGGAGAAGCAACGATTGTCTGAAGCACTTCAGCGGGGATTTTCAGCTTGCCGCGTTCCTCGGGCTTCAAATTGTACTGCGCGATGATGAGCTGAAGTTTTTTTGTATAGGCAATGAGCTCTTTGAGCATTCTGTTTTTTGAATCGATGAGGCGTCTGGATTCCACTACAAGCCTTTTGAGAAGCTCGGTGCGTTTCGCAAGCTTTTTTTCAAGCTCCTGCACGCGCTCGTAATAATCCTTGTTGACTGTCTGGAAATCAATGCGGGCAAGAACAATTTCTTCGCCCTGCTCTTCTTTTTTTTCGATTGTTTCGAGTATCTCGTTGAGTTCCTTGAGGGAAAAGAGGTCATCAGTGGAAGTACGCACCCACTTTTTCCCTTCTCCATCAACAAATTCTGTCAACGCTTCGAATTTTCGTTTTTGTGCTTTTTTACGCATGGTCACTATTTTCAGAGGTATTCATAGTATTATCGGTAAAAAAGGCAAGAAAGATTTAGTGGAGAAAATATAGTCTGAAAACCGTGTAAGGGAGATACATGTTACTTTGAGCAATATACATCACCTCCCCGCTTTGGCCCCTATGTCCCTTAGTCCCCT
>DYLV01000056.1 GCA_020721925.1 Leptospira biflexa | reverse complement strand
TTCAACGCTTCGTAAAGGTTCGTGGCCGCCTTCGCCTCAATTTTACTCCGGTCGATCACCTCGGTTTTTACCGGGGCGCTTTTCAGAATTTTCTTCGACATGGTCCCCGTCACGACAATACTCGCGTCGCTGGCCGGGGATTTCGCCGGGTCTTTCGCCTGCGGCGCAAATTCCACGTTCAGTTCCTCGGGACGCGCGTATCCCGAGGTGATGATCAGCGCGGCAAGGCACAGTACAACAATATGCAATATATTTCGTATCATAGAGCACTCCTTGGTTTAGTATAATGTCGATGCAACGTAGATTCAGACTGCAGGGCGGGGAGGGGCGCGGATGATGCGCGTTCTCGATGAAAGGGAGATTGTCGCGGCGACTTTGTGTTCAATGATCGGTTCAACGGTCAGCTGTCTGAAAAACAGGACAATCGCGGTGCAAGCCGGATCCTGTGCGGCGACGCCGTAATAGAGGCGGCAGTAGATATCGTAGTCTACCCCCGCGTGGGGGTCGAAGTATTCCCGGGGGATTGTCAGCGTGATGGTCAGGGGGACAAGCAGGGCAATGATTAGAGCCGCCGAAGGCTTCTCCTGGTTCGAATCCATCATACGTATGTTCGTTGCCTCGGTCATCATGTCATCTCAGGTAGTATTCGATGTTCAGGTTCAGGATTATCTCGTCGTCAGGGATCCCCCGGGGAAACGGTAAGAAGGGAATAGAGCGACGAATGCTCGCGATGGCGGATTCGGTTAATTTCGCGTATCGGGATTGGCGCAGGATGACAGCCTTGCGGACGCCTCCGCCCTTTTCTATATAGAGCCGTATCGACACCGCGCCCTCGTGGCCGAGCTTTTGCTCCGATACGGGATATATCTTGTTGTGCTCTATCCGGGCAATGACGTAATTGACGTACCGCTGGCGTATCTCCTCGACTGTCATCTCGTCGTCTTTCCGGTCTTCCATTGACGCGTCAGCCGCCATGTCGCGATACCCTAGAGGGATGTTCGATACGCGCTTGATGGAGTATACCTTCGAGCGTTGCACTAATTTCACCTCTACGGCGGAAGAGAAATCGAGACCCGAAAGGATCGCCATAAGGAGGGCAAACGACACCACGAGCACCTGTACCGGAATGAAACACTTCCCGTCTTCCACAGAGGAAAAGAGACGCTCAAGTTTCCCTTTTGGAGATGAAAGGACTTTCGTCGAATTCATTTCGCGTGCTCCACGGAAAACGACGTTGCCCCGGCAAGCTTGGCGATATCGAGAATTTGCACAAAGAGGTCGTATCCTATGTGTTCGTCGCCCTTGAAAATAACATCAAATTTACCGATTGCGTTCATCCGCTCCTGGAGGGCAACCTGAAGCCTGTCCAGTGGTACCCGGTCCCTGTTGACGTACACGTTCGCGTTGCGGTCCACGGTCACCACCAGGTCCACCTTCTCCAGCTTCTGCTCGCTCAGCGCCTTCGGCAGGTCCATCCGGATTGTGGGCTCGATGAAGTTCGAGCTAAGGAGAAAAAAGATGATCAACGTGAAGACGCAGTCTACAAAGGGCGCCATCTGTATCTCGGGAGGTTTGGGTTTTTTCCGGATGAATTCCATTTAACACCCCCCTCCAGGCACTTTTCCCGCATAGGCTCTGTAGGGTGACTCTGGCCCGGTGAATTCCACCGTTTGGGATTCGTCGCCGCGGGATTTTTCGAAAAACGCCTCGTTAAGATAGGTGATCGTATAGCTCATCCGGTTCTCGCGCAATTCAACGAGCTTTTCAAAATAGAGGTAGGCGAGCTGGAATGGGATAGCAACAACGAGCCCCGCTGCGGTAGTGATGAGCGCTTCCCACATGCCGCCGGCGAGCGCCGAAACGTCTATCTGTCCGCCCAGCCTGGAAATGGCACCGAACGCGCTCATGATGCCTGTAACGGTGCCGAGCAGGCCGAGCATCGGCTCCAGGACGGAAATTGCGGAGAGCGCCTTCAGTCTCCGATCCATCTTCTCGATCTCCTCGGATCCGTTCCTCCTGAGGGCCTCCTCCTGACTTCGGGCGCCCTTCACGATATTCCCGATGTAAGTCTCGGCGATTTTGACATAGGGGCTACGGTTCCAGCGCTGCACGAAAAGCCAGTTTTTGAAATCCCTGAAGGAAGGAACCGTATCCCTTCTGAGTCGTATGTCTGCGAGTGATTGCAATGACATTTTTGCGATCAGCTCGTTCCTGAATACCTGGTAGTTGATGCCGGTGATAAAGAAAAATAGTATCCTCTCGATGATTATTGCGATTCCGACCAGCGCAAGAGCGAGAATCGGATACATCACCAGACCGCCTTTTATGAAAAGTTCTATCATTGGTATAACCTCGATTTGAAAATAATATCCGCATTGTCGGCACGGAGTGATATTTTAGGGGCAGGCCGGAACGATCCGGCGTATGAGGAACGACTATATTGAAGATCAAACGTTCTGACCGGGCAAAGGTGCGCGCGGAAGACCACGTACCGCGTTCCGGAAATGAAAAAGAAGTATAAAGCGCGTTCTATGAAAATCGCGATTGCCACGAGGCCGCATATCAGAATCGGCAACATGACAAATCCGCCTTTCAGCAAAAGTTCAAGCATAAATATCTCCACTCTCTGTTATTGTTTTGATCTGGCCCCAAAACAGGAGGAAAATCTAAATCCTCTCAGGCACGAACACGGGACAAAGCCATAGGCACGTTCCTGCCGGACCGTGCAACGGATACCCGTGTGCTATCGTTAATTTGGAAGAGGACGGGGGGGAGCCCGGAGTTGTTTGACCGCAGTATCAATAGAAGGAATGCGCAGAGCTGGCCATACGAATGCCCATCCGATAAGGGCAGGCCTGTCGACCGGGGTGAAACATGGAAAGAAGTCGTCGCCCACGGCATAGAGGGACTTGCAAAAGATATCCCCGCCGGTACCAAGATGTGGATCGTACACTTCCTTCGCGACGCAGAAGGTCATGCACGAAAAAAGGAGGAGGGCCGCGGTGAACGCTTTGATGATTTTATCGCCTGGATTCATGTCCGTTACATACCATTCGGTTGCGGATTTGAATTTCCCGCAATCGCCCGGTCATTGTAACGGGTGAGGCAGATTTGTCAACAATAAAACATTAGTCAAATCTAATTATGTTTGTCTTTAACAATACCCGGCGGTTTTGAGCATTATCGTAGAAAAGGGGGATGCGATTGATCTCGGAATGGGGGGACGTCCCGGGCGCCTAAAGGTCCGTGCCACCTCGCCGATGAACACCCGCAGGGCCGCGCGCTTTTCGTCGCTCAGGTTGTCGACCCACCCCCATATCTGGCAGTGATCCGCCCGGAGGCTGCGGACGTGACCCGAAACCGATGATACCACCTCGTACTTTGAGGTACTTTGAGGCTCTGACCCCCATTAACCGCCATTTTTGCTCTGACACCAGTTACCCACTATTTTTGCTCTGACACCAGATATAATCCTCTTGACAATAAATCCATATGGATGCAAACATATTCCAAATTTCTTATGGTTTTTCATGAACACACCACACACAATGCTTGAAAAGCTCAAATCGCACAATCCGACGCTCACCCTGCATCATTGCGCGGAAATAGCGTTTCAAAAATATGGGACACCCCTTTCGGATTTCGATTTTTCTGGCATGATTGCAGGGGCAAAAGCTTTCCCTCTCCCCGCCGAAGGTGTCGAATACCTCCGCTCGGTGTCAGAGCTGGAAGATGAAAGGCTCCTCTCTCTTCTTTCAAAGCGCTTGTTCAACAATTCCCCGCTCCAGGCAGGCATTTGCCATGGTTACAACGATCGTCTCAATGCACTCGAATGGCACCCCTCACACGAGCTACTGATTGCGGCGACCGATTTGGTCCTCTTTTTGGGAAATATTAGTGAAATGGACAATCTGCAATTCGATGCGCACCACATCCGCGCAGTTTTCGTACCCGCGGGCACTTCCCTTTTGCTCTTTCACACCTCCCTGCATTTCGCACCCCTTCATGTAAGCAAAGCGGGGTTTCGTGCGATCATCATTCTACCGAAGATGACCAATGCGCCTTTTGATGAAACCATGCCGAAAGTATCAAACGATCCTCATCTTTTTGCGGTAAACAAATGGATGATTGCGCATCCGGAAAGCCCCCAGGCGAAAAGGGGCGCCCAGATAGGCATTGTGGGTGAAAACATCATATTGCATATTCCATAAATTCCTCACCCTGATACCGCATTTTGTACGCCTGTTATTATCATTAGGTTCAGCCTCCCTGTCCGTCGCGATACCCGGCACATGCACAGAACAAGCTCATGGATAACGCGAACACGAATTAACTGGCCATTATAAAAAAGTTGATATATGCAATACTATGGCGGATTATGAATGGGCACACTATGCGCGGCCAATCTTGCAAGAAGCGATCGCATCACACGCAGGTGTGAGGGGATGGAAAAAGCCGCTATCCTCGAAGATAACGGCTTTTTCATATACATTTAAGGTATGGAACTCATTACCTGCCCAACATTCCTCTCTTCAGACTTTCCTGCACGGGATTTGGCCCAAGCCAGATGGCAAAGAGTGCTTTTTTAAAATCAAGGCCTGCTGTTACTCCCATGTTTTTCGTTTCGCCTGTCGCTTTCGATTTATAGCTCGCGCTTAGCCCGACTTTTGGAGTATAATATAGATAGAAGGTATCACCCCTCCCGATCTGTATTGCGGAGAACCTGGCAAGAAATGCTTCACTTTTGTTTGTCGCATAACCCGATGCGGCGGCTTTTGCAAATCCTTCTCGCGTTGCTTTTATAAATTTTTCACTGGTGATGAGTCTTGAATCGATTGATAGGATAACCGCACATGGCTCATCGGCTTCGATAATTTCTTTCGCGCTTTTGCCTTTGAGTTCCTGTGGCACCCAGAGCGACGCATAATACACCGTGCCGATTATGAACATGCTTCTCTGACCCACGCCTAACTTCACAAGATCCTTATTGCCGAGGCGAAGGGAATAGCCGTCTGAAAGAAAGACCGCGCTGAAGGTGAAAACAAGTAGAACAAAAAGCACTGCTTTTCTCATTGTGAACCTCCCGATAAAAAATGATGATATTACATATCCACCACGAAGCCCACCACCGAGGCATTATTATTTCAAGCAGATTTTCGGAAAAAGGGCGAAAATATTTACATTTGTTGTTTGACGAAATAGCACCGGAAGATACCGTTTCAACAACATTGCTTTTGTGCGTGATAAAATCACAAATCGGCACTCGCATCAGGAATGGCTATGAAAGCAAAATTAATTTCTCTGTTCATCGTTTGTGCAACATTTCACTCCTGCACCATCTGGGGGACTTCAGAGTGGCAGAATCTTAAAGACCGCAATTTTATATTTGCACGGTTTACATATTCGCATCTGAGTGCGGGAAAAGAACGTGCGTTTGCAGAAATGCGTTCATTTAATTTAGAACCAGTGCTCAGAAGCCTTGAAAAAAAGCACGGCATTTCCATCGACGCCCGACAATTCCACTCTTTCCTGAATAAGGGCGCACTTGCCGATATCGTCGAAGAGGGAATACTCATGACCAACAGCTACATCTGGGAGACGAGCGACAGAACAGTCAACAGAGCGGAAATCGAACTCAAGGTGAATTACGGCGACGATATGCGGATAATGAACTACTCCTATCAGGTTTCTCTTAAAGTCGGCGGAAAGGTTCGTGCGATATATTTTGATAATGTCGCAGAGAAAAATTCTATCATACCGCGCATACTGGCGCATATTGGGGCGGGAATCAGCGAGAAGGATTTTGTGGCGCAAAAACGCAATGTTTCCGAAATTACCGGCAAAACGGACGGCAAAATTGCCGGAAGGCGGTACGAAACAGAGGGAAAAATCAAGGATATAATTAACGAATACGCGAACACGCTTTCGCCGGAAAATAAAAAGAAATTCAAAACAGAGCTTATCAGATATTTGAGCGAAGAGGAAAAATAAAACTACACCGAGATATCCTCCAGATCAGGCACATCGGCATCCACAATCGCGCAGAGCACTTCCTCCGTAAGTGGCGCGATGCCTGCAATGCGGTTTGCCTGGCGCTCGACAATTTTTTCAAAAATATTTCTCACCAGTCTGCCGTTGCCAAAACTGCGGTCTCGTTTCTCATAAAGAATTGTAAGACTATTTTTCAGCTTCTCCCTGGCGAGGTTATCGACCTTGAATGCGGCATTTCTGCTGAATATTTCAAAAATTTCCATAAGCTCACCGGGCGTATAATGGTCGAAATAGAAGTAGCGGCTGAAGCGCGACTTCAACCCGGGATTGGAATCGATAAAACGCTTCATTTCATCCGTATATCCCGCCACGATCACCACGAGCCTGTCGCGGTAATCCTCCATGCGCTTTAAAATTGCGTCTATGGCTTCCAGCCCGAAATCGTTTCCCGCAACATTCGCAGGCACCAGCGAATACGCCTCATCGATGAAAAGCACGCCATCCAGCGCTTTTTGCACCACCTCATCGACCTTAATGGCAGTCTGTCCCACATATCCCGCCACCAGCCCCGCGCGATCCGTTTCCACAAGCTGGCCCTTTTTCAATAACCCCAGCGCTTTATACACCTTGCCCAGATACCGTGCAATTGTCGTTTTACCCGTTCCCGGGGGGCCATAGAACACGCAGTGCAGGGACAGCGGCGTAAGGGGAAGGTTTTTTTCCCTGCGTGCCTTTTGCACTTTGATGAGATTTATAAATGTGGAGATTTCCTCTTTTATTTTTTTCATTCCCACAAGTGAATTAATTTTTTCCATAATCTCTTCAAGCGTTTCCTCTTTCTCGCGCACCATCTGACTTTCTGCCACACCGTCAACTTTCTGATACACGAGCGCGCGAATTTCGCGCAGTCGCTCCTCCTCGGCGGGAGACATTGACCCGTCCACTTTCATCAGGCATTGCGCGAAACCGTAGTATGCCTGAGCGATCCGATCAAAGCACGCCGTTCCCACCGATGCATCATAGCCCCGTGCATCCAGCAGCGAAGGGAGCATGTTTCCTTTGACCGACACTTTTTCCCGCTTCATATAAGAGGAAATGGTGTCCCAGAAGCGTTCAATCTCTTTTCGGTAGTGAAGAGGAAAGGAATCGAATGCAAAAAACGAGTTTGCGAGTTTCTCAATTGCAGGAGAGTTATCAGGATTAAAAGGCAAGATCGCCATAGAAATAAAAAGGTGTTCCTCCGCAGACATTGTACCATCGGCCATCGCCGCAAGGGAAGAGATGACGAGCAAATCATTAATAACGTTTTTCCTGAATTCGGGAATATGTGTAAAAATATCACTGCCGGCAAGCGCTTCTTTAATTTTTTTCGCCTCCGAAAAAAGGAAATTCAAGTTCGTCATATCTTCAATCAATCCATCGGTTTCATCGCCGCGTGCTGTTTGATTCATTTCATCAATTTGCCGCATTGCCGTTCTGTCAATAAACGACCTGGCGATATCATCAAAAGTGTGCGCACTTTCTTTTTTCGAAAGTGAAATTTCATCTCCCATTATTTCATGAATATGGGCAATAAATTTACCTGCCGATGATGTGCCCGCAAAGGTTTTGAAAGATATATCTCTGCTTTTCAACCTGAAAACAATTGTTATTGCGGCAAAGCCTTTCTCCTGAACAATGCGTTCAATTTCATCATATTTCAGCGAAAGCACTGCCCCTTTTTCAAAACCGATAAAAAGAATACGCTTCCCGGTGACGAACAGAGCTCCTCCGCGATCTCTCATGAGTGTCCGCTCGGGCGTTTCAATAAAGCCGTCAATGAGATCGACAACCATCTCCCCCTTCTCGAGCGTTTTTTCCAGAAGGCGCAACAGCGTTTTTTTATTTGAAACAAGCCCCCATGCAAGAATCGATGAAAGCATCTGCTGTACATCCGTCATACGCGCTTTTCCTCACCTGTCCGATGATGCCACGGCAACGGTTTTATGTCAATGGATTCTTGCTTTTGTAAAAAAGTGAAATCGTCCGATGAAAGCTTTTTTTGTTTCCCATCGTCCATAAAAAATATTTTTTTATTTCCTCCCTTTGCCCCGCCCGCTATGATGGCGGCAATATTGAAAATCACGCAGGATACAGGGTGCAATCTCCAATGCCGGCAACGCATACAAGAATTCTGAATTTCAACCTCCTCATTTTGTTCAGTGTCACGCTTATGGCGGTAATGGGCGTATCCATTGTCACACCGGCACATCCGCTCATTGTTCGCGATCTCAATATTTCACCTGCCGAAATAAGCCTTCTCATTACGGTTTTCGCATTTCCAGGCACAATCCTCGCACCCATTCTTGGTATGCTTGCAGACCGTTTCGGAAGGCGACTAATCCTCGTCCCTTCCCTGTTCTTTTTCGGCATCTTCGGTACCGCATGCGCATGTACGAAAGATTTTCATATTCTTCTTTTTTTCCGCTTTTTGCAGGGAATGGGTGCCGCAGCACTGGGCTCCATCAATCTCACTATTATCGGCGATTTATACAGCGGACGGGACAGATCCACCGCAATGGGCTATAATTCCGGCGTGTTAAGCATCGGCATCGCCTCTTATCCCGCCCTCGGTGGCCTTGTCGCTGTTCTCGGATGGCAGTTCCCATTTCTTTTTTCCATCATCGCAATTCCGGTGGGCATCCTCATCATCGCGCGATTAAAAAACCCGGAACCGACGAGCACAGAAAATTTGCGCGCATATCTTTCAAACATCCTGCGCTTTATGAGCACAAAGAAAATGCGCGGATTATTTCTGGCAAGCTTTGCAAGCTTCGTCGTCATCTATGGGCCGTATCTCACATACTTCCCGTTTCTTGCCGAAACACATTCCATTCATTCACCCGCAAAGATCGGTATTCTCATGTCGGTTTCATCGCTGACCACTGCGCTATCATCGGTTTTTCTGGGAACGCTCGCCAAACGCTTCACCGAACTCAGGCTCATAAAAACCGCCTACCTCTTATATGCCATCTCACTCTTCGTTCTGGCGACTGCCCCTCATTACATTGTGCTTGTTATCGCGCTGGTTGTTCTGGGAGCAGCAAGCGGCATCAGCATACCGGCGGTGCAAAGCCTTATCGCCGGATTTGCGCCCCCACAGCAGCGCGGTGCATGTATGTCCGTCAATGGTATGATTATACGGCTTGGCCAGACGTTGGGGCCGATGTTGGCCGCCACCGCTTTCGGGCTTTGGGGGCTTTTCGGCACATTTTATGCGACTGCCGTTTTTTCACTTGTGGTGATCGCGGTATTGGCTTTTCTTATTCCTGCGCGGGTGGAAGAAATGCAAATCGAGAAAACCATTCTGGAGGATAATATCGAATGATACCAAAGCTCTTTTCGTTCAATCGCCAGATACGCATCATACTGAAAAAGAAATTCGATCGATTTTTTTTTGGCAGGCACATCTTCCTCAGGGCACTACTGGCCTTTATCCTGCTCGCCTTTGCCGGGTGCGGGGCCTCGCGCAGACAGGAAACCACACCCGCGCAAGAGCTGCCCTATCTTAACAAAGAGTTCGAGCTCGACGTGCGCTGGGGTGCTTCCCCCAGAACGGTCATGCTCCGGCTTTTCGATATGGCAAAGCTTACCTCTTCGGATATTTTTTATGATTTAGGATGTGGCGACGGGCGCGTGGTAGTGGAAGCAGTAAAACGATACGGCCTTGTGGGAAAAGGAGTGGATATCGACCCCGCGCGCATTATTCAGAGCAAAGAGCGTGCCGAAAAGAACGGAGTGAAAATAAAACAATCTTTCTCAATGAAAGCTTTTTCGATACCGATTTTTCCGATGCAACCGTGATATTTGCATTTCTCAATAACACGCTCAATAGGAAGCTTCGCCCTCGATTCTTACGGCTTCTTCGCCCCGGCACCCGCATCATCATGCACACGCACGATATGGGCGAGTGGAAAAGCGATGTGTCTGAAAATGTAAAATGCGAATGCATCAACACGGGAAAACTCGAATGCTACCGAACCGCCAGGCTCTACATTGTGCCTGCAAATGTGACGGGCATCTGGAGCTGGAACGAAGGAAATACCGTTCTTCTCAAAATTGAGCAGTCTTTTCAAAAGCTTAACGGAAAGCTCATAGGGAAAGAGAAAACCGCCAAAATACGATCCTTGCGAATAGAAGGTGATGCTTTCACCATGATTGTGCACATGGGCGACAAAGCTAATACCGAAGCTGTCTACTCCGGCACCGTACTGGAGCATTCCATCACGGGGCGGCTGGTGGTGCAATCACCCTATGCAACCATACATAAAAACTGGATTGCAACGCGCGATCCTGCAACGTGGAGATCAATCGATAGGTAAAATTCATCAGAAAACGCATATTTTTTCCTCAAAAAAATCTTTCAAAAAACTTGACAAATAATCACTCTCAATAATCGTGTCCACGAATTGAGATATGTGACGGAGTATGTATGAAGAAGTACCTTCCTGTTTTTGTTTTCATCCTCAGCATGTGCACTGCCTGCGTGTCTGTTGGCACCGGTGCGCAGGGAATAGAGTTCATGCGCAGCTCAATGAGCCATATACCGGCCGCAGAAAGCTTAAGCCCCGACGCTCAGAAAACAACGAGCGAATACCGCGTATCAGTGCCGCTGTATAAGTGGTAAAATATTCTCTGAAATCCACGCATCGCAACACGGCTGCATCTCTGCGATAACATATAGAGCGGCATTGATTTGTCTTCTTTCATCGGTTTTTTCTTTTGTCGATGATTTTAGAGAAAAAAATATTTCTTGACATATAATTGATTAATCAAATATTGCATAATCAATTAAATATACCCGGAGTGCAATGTATGGTACAAATACCTGATATCTGCAAGATTTATCATTTTAAATCCGGATTCATGCCGCCCTTTCAACTCGATATTTATTTTTTTATTGCCGATGGCCTGATGATCGATGCAGGATCAGCACACATTCTGCGAAAAGCAGAGAAAATCTTGCAAAATGAACCAATCGATGCCGTTGCTATCACCCATATCCATGAAGATCACACAGGCATGGCTGCGTGGCTGCAACGAGCAAGAAATGTGCCGATTTATATCCATAGAAATTCTATCGAAGAGACATCTCGCGATAGCAACATTCCATTGTACAGAAGACTGGTCTGGGGAAATCGGAAAGGGTTCACTGCATTGCCCATTCCAGCATGCCTGCACACTGACCAATATACATTTGACGTGATAGAAGCACCAGGTCATCACAAGGATCATGTGGTCTTGCACGAAAAAGACCATGGCTGGCTTTTTACCGGCGATCTTTTTGTGAGCTCACGCCAACGAGTAGCGTTTAAAGATGAAAGCATTTACGATACCATTCACACGCTCAATACGATGCTTTCATTGGATTTCGATACCATTTTTTGCAGTCATTCCGGTGTGCAAAGAAAAGGAAAGGAAAAATTAAAACGAAAACTCGAATACTTCCTTTCGATACAGGAACAGGTCCGAATTCTGAAACAAAAAGGCCACACAATCGAAGAAATTGACAAAATTCTTTTTCCAAAAACCAATCTCTGGACATTGGTATCGTGCGGAGAATGGTCAACGCAAAACATTGTAAAAACCGTAGATGGAAAGGGTAAATAATGGAACAACGTCTGTATTATCAATTATCAAAAACTCAAAATACTTTCCGGAAATTCATCAAACGAACTGCCGTCTCTCACGGAATAAAAGCTTCTCCCACCCAACTGGGAATATTATTTTTGCTCAAAGAGTATAATAATTCATCAATGAGCTTCATCAGCAAGGAGTTGGATTTAGACAATTCCGCCATCACCCGATGCATTGACAACCTTGAAAATCTCGGATTTGTCCGACGCACGGTGAACAGCACCGACAGGAGAGCTTTTGCAATTGAAATAACGAAAGAAGGACTGGAAGAAACCGAAAAAGCGCGCGTAATGATCGAAACGATTAATAAACAGCTGGAAAAGAAAATCAACCGAAACTGGTTAACATCTTTACACGATGCGCTTAAAAAGCTGGAGGAGATGCTCAATTGAAATTTCCTCAAAAAAAAGCCTCCTCGTGATTATATTGAAATGCGCTTGAAATAGCCCTTCAGGTGGCAGGTATTTCCCGGAACGGGTGGCAGATTACGCAGGAATGTCTACTTCCCATGATCCGAGAAATACTTCATAAACTGCGCCTGCTCATAGTGAAGAGGGTCTTCAATATTTTTGAAGCTGAGCCTTCCTTTAAAATCTTCGATTTGTTTAAATGAGTGTGCGCCCATCCAGGTCTGAAGCTCTTCGAGCATCACCCCTATCTGCTTCGCACCGTTCTTATATATCGTCGTGGTAATCTCCGCACACGATGCGCCCACCAAAAGCACCTTCGCAAGCGCCTGCCCGTCGTGCACGCCGGTTGAGGAGGCAAGATCGCATTTCACCTTTCCTGCAAGCATGCCGATCCATCGCAAGGGAAGCGCAAGCTCTGCCTGCGTGCTGTACACAGGCATTGCGGTCATGGTAAGCGTTTTCAGATCGATATCGGGACTGACAAAGCGGTTAAAGAGCACCATACCCCTGATACCGTGTGATGAAAGCGCAGTGAGAAAATACGATAATCCAGAAAAGTGATATCCAATTTTGAGCGCAATGGGGATTTTGATATATTTCTTTACTCCGGCAACGATATCGAAATACCGGCGTTCAATTGCCTCACCGGTTAGCGTTGAATCCGACGGCATGATGAAAATATTCAGTTCAAGCGCATCGGCCCCCGCATTCTCAATCGATTGTGCGAAATGCACCCATTCTCCCGCCGATACACAGTTGATGCTTGCAATTACCGGGATGTGTACAGACTTTTTCGCCCCCTCGATAAGCGTTAAGTATTTACCCACGTTTTCTTCACGCACATAGTAGCGCATATAATCGGCCGCTTCCCCGTAGTTGTTCACCACCGCACCCGAGCCGGTTGCCTGGGAAATTTCCATCAATATTTCTTCTTCGAAGAGCGATTTCAGCACTACCGCGGCGGCGCCGGATTCTGCCATGTGCTTTATTCCATCCACAGTGGATGTCATACCAGAGCTTCCCACAATAATTGGGTTGGTAAGCTTCAGTCCCATATATATTGTTGATAAATCCATTCCCTTCCCTCCCATGAAAATTACTCAGTGTATGAGCACCTCAAAACTGCTTTAATCATTATAAATCGCATAAAATCATAAAATAAAGAAGTTTTTACCTCTTATTTCGTGTCGACAAGGAAACAACCCGTACGATCGCTTTTAAAGATTCTCTTCTCAATATTTTCGGATTTTCCCAATTGTTTTCTTTTTGGGAAACACAGCAAACCACGACACGTCAAAGAAGCGCATCTACGATTCTTTTTTACTGCTATCCTCAAGACCCCCTTTTTTCAATCTGAACGACTCCATGTTCGCAGCAAGGTTCTGCGAACTCAGGTCTATGATCTTTGAATAGCTCCGTACCATCTCCGCGTTTTCCAGCGTCTGCTGGGAAATTTCATTGATGGTATTGACCGCTTTGGTGAGCTCTTCCACTGTTTTTTTCTGTTCTTGAGAGAACGCATAGATGCTGACGGCGATTTCACTCAGCCGGTTGATTTTTTTCTGAATTTCGGTATTCATCGTGGTCAGTTCACTCGTGAAATTCATCGTTCCAACGAGCACTTCTCTGGTCTCTTTAATTTTCTCCCGTATTTCATTGAATATTCCTGCAGTATCGCTTATAAAGCTGATCTCAACTGAAATCCTCTGTGTATGTTCAGAGATAGTGCTTCGTATCCCCTTCACAAGCTCAGCAGTCTGATCCGCAAGTTTGTTCACTTCATCGGCAACCACCGAAAATCCTTTTCCCGCATCACCTGCACGTGATGCTTCAATCGCTGCATTCAGCGCCAGCAAATTAATCTTGTCGGCGACTTCATCAATCAGGTTAATGGTATCCTCAAGCTGGCGCAGGTAATCCGCCATCTCTCCAATTGCTTTGACCGACTTCGTCATCGTCTTTTCTCCGACTCCGACCAAGCCGACAGCCCCTTCAATACTGTCGCTAAGCTTCCCTATTCTCTTTGAAAGCTGTCCACTTCGTGAGTTTATTTCCTCCACATCCTTTTTAATGAGATCCGACCCTTCCATCTGTGCCCTGACATCCGAGAGGCTTGCTTCAAATGATGCGGACATCTCTTCGTACGCACTGGCCGCCTCCTCCACAATGGAAGCAAGTTCCTGCGCAATATCGGAAAGGCGCGAAGATGAGGAATTGAGATCAGAGCTGATGGTTTTTACTTCAATACTATTTGAAGAGATATTCTGCACCATACCCCGAAGCGACTGCACCATATTGTTGAAGGTATGCGTAATAAATCCCAGCTCATCCTCGATGCGGACCGGCACCTCCACATCAAGATTTCCTTTATTGACCTCACGCACCCCTGCAGAGAGCACTTTCAGCGGATTTACCAGCACTCCCGAGAAAAATACTGTTAATCCGAATCGCACCACCACCACAATTACAATGAGCATAATAACAAGCCGGAGCACCGCTTGATGCATGTAGGTCCGGTAATTGAGATAAGGAAAGCCGACTTCAATTATTCTGCCCTCTTCCAATTGATGCACCGTGTATGCCATGAAATGTACATTTTCCTCTTTTGAAATTCTGTAGCGGCGGGCATTGCTCCCTTCCATGGACGTGAGATAGCGCAAAAGCGCCATCTTGAGCTCATAGCCTTCTTCCTCACTCGCGTTGAGCTTCTCAAGCATTGCAAGTCTGAACGGCTCGCACTGCCTGTCCGGTTTCTGGAGAAACTTTTCAGCCACTTTCCTGAAATTACCATCCGGGAGCTGGCGCAGTTTATTTCGGCGATAATATAGAAAATCGTTTAGCGATGCGGCATAGGCGGCAATTTTTGCGCCAGGATTCGGATCGGCATCATCGAGAGTTGCCGCAAAGCTCTTCAGCGCACCAGCAAATCCTTTCAAATGTTCGGACGCTCCTTCAAAAAGCCTGGCAAGGTCTTCCTTGAAATTTTCGCCGTCGAGCTTTTTGATCTGTTCAAATATCCAGGCGTTTTCAAGTTCGACTTTCAGCGCCTCTGTATCAATATTTTCGCCTCCTCGTATGTTTCGCACTGTTTTTGACGCGGGATTGTATTCCAGCAGGTACGCAGCATCGCCTTCAAGATTTCCGCTTTTTACCGAAAGCACTGCAACATTGCTTCTGATTTCATCGTATGCGGCATCGCGGTCGCGGAGAAAATAAAAGCTTTCGAATTGCAAGAATATCATCACCATCACGAGAGTGATGCCCACAAGCTTGCCCATGAAGGAAAAGCGCTCTTTCGTGTTGTTGAGATATATGACGATGAGCAGAAAAAAGCCGGAAACATTGAACACCACCCATGCATTGTGAAACACCTCTCTGCTGAACACCCCGTCGCGGCTGAGAGTGTTGGTTATTGCTGGAACAACCGTGGCAACCAAAAC
>DYLV01000242.1 GCA_020721925.1 Leptospira biflexa | reverse complement strand
AAAGCGGTCCAAATCTTTCGTATCACCGGTCAGTGAATAAAGAAAAAGATACTGGGCGATTTCCTCGGTTGTCTCTGGAATAACATTATACTGAGCACTGTTACTATGAAACGCCTGATTCATGCGTTTGAGCATATCGACTATGGAATTGGCGCGCGTCACGGCCGGCTGACTTTCCAGAAATGTGCACAAGCTCTCGATCTTTTTCAGGAATTCCGGATTCTTGATGTCTCCGGTTGCTAAAACGGAGACGGTCGAACTGCCACCGAAATTACGGTCGATGACGTCATTGCTTTTGCGGATTTCTGTAGATTTTTTCCAGTAAGCCACCGGGTTAGTGTCAACGATGATCCGGACTATTCCGGTTGAAATTGCCAATACCGCCAGTGCAACGCAGATCAAAAACGGCACGCGGAAACGAATGAAAAATCGCCCCCAGCCTTTTAAAAAACGACCAGCACGTTCATGCGAATCCGCGACTCGCGTTGAAGCCGGAAAGTGAAGCAGTTTCAGCGCCGACGGAATGAAAGTCAGGCTATAAATAAATGCTATGGTTGTTCCGCAGGCACTTAAAATTCCAAGGTTCTTCGCTGGTGGCAAAATATGCGACTCCAAACTAAGAAAACCTACCAGTGTAGTAAAACCAGACAGTAAAACGGGAGTCGTCAGGTAAGATAAGATCAAACGAATAAGGGAATCCTTAGCGGCCTTGGGATTATTGAGGTACTCGACAAAATATTGCGTGATGACCTGAATGCTGTAACTATTCGCTACGGCAATCAAAATCACCGGAATCATCATTTCGACGAAAGTCATCTTAATCCCGAGTAAAACCATCAGGCCGATCGTGAAAGTGATGCTCATTATCACCACGATAAACGGTAGAAATGCTCCCGTCCAACTATGAAAGGTAAAAACCAGCAAGACAATCATCAGTATAATCCCATAAGGAAAGAGCTTTTTCATATCGGAAAGCATAGTAGCCGAAACTTCCCGGCGGGTTAATGGCAAACCGGCCATGTGAATTTGCTCAGGCCCCTGGTACTTTTCCCTGATATTCCTGAATGTCTGAAAAATTTCTTCGTCAGTATTTTCATCGCTGGTAACGTTCAGGTATGCGATGATACCTGCTTTCTGAAAATCAGTCGAAACCAGCGTTCCGTAAATCATGCGGTTAGCGCTAATGCGCTTTTTCAGCGAATCGATTTGCGCTTGAGTCGTCGGAAATTCTTCGATCAGTTCACGCACCTCGAATCCGTCAACCGTACCAATTACATCCGGAACATTTGTAATCGAAACCACCTGATTGACCGTTTCTAACATCTCGATATCAGACGTAATAGCCGCAATTTTTTCCAGGGTTGCGGGTTTAAAAATGTTTTCCGACGTCAGTGAAATGACGACTAAGTCATTGCCACCGAAAGTGTCTTCCATTTCTTTCATGGAATTGATAATCTCAAAATCCTGCGGCATGAGGGCTTTGACATCCGGTTCGAGCTGGATACGGGGAATACTCCAGCCCATCAGTAAAGTCAGCAGGATACTCGCCGCGATAATGGTGCGAGGGTATTTCAGGTCAAATTCAATAATTCTGCGAATCATTCTTCATCTGTAAAATTAAAGGTGAATTGTTTTTCCATAATTCCGTTCATGATTATATCCACAAATAACTTGATCATTTCGGCAATCGTATAGGGCGCATTGATGAATATCTCCGGTTGAAAGGTGTTCGTAAGCATTTTGACAATGAAATCGGCGGTGAATTTCAGGTCAAATTTCTTGCGCAGAAGACCGAGATTATCCGCCTTCTGAAAAGAATCCAGAATCCGATTAATGATCTCCTGCTCGAATTCTTCGACCTCTTTCCAGACCCGCGGATAAAAGAGTTTGACATCTAAGACTGCTCTCGGGCTGATCCGCGAAAGATGCCGGAAAAGCACTTTCATTAATTCATAAAAACACTTCAGCGGATCTTTTTCATCCAGTCGTATCGCCCGGGATTCTGAAAATAGTTCATGATATATATTGAGCAGAACATTTTCGATGAACTTGTCCTTGGTCGGGAATTGTTTATAGATCGTTTTTTTCGCAATATGCAGATCGCCAGCCAACTGGTCGAGGTTCAGGCCGCGGGTACCGTTGGCCAGGATGAGGCGACGGGTGTAGGCGATGACGGGGGCTAATTTTTCTTCAGGATCACTGCTCATTGGAAACTCATTTCGTTTTTTACGTTTCCAATTTAATGATTTTTATATTTGGAAGTCAAGAGCTAATTTTTGCTTTAAATCAAA
>DYLV01000055.1 GCA_020721925.1 Leptospira biflexa | reverse complement strand
TCAGATGGACCTCTTTCCCTGAATGAAATAACACGGTATTTTGATATTGACCGCTTTCTTATCGCCCTCTACCAGCTCTTCAATTTTTTTCTCAATCTTATTGACTTTTTCATCTACCAAATCTATAATTTCTATCAACAGCTGGACTGCGAGTCCGATTTCTGTTGATGCGAGGGTGCTCATCTTGGTATACTATGCACAGATTATCGTTCCACCGCAACTATTTTGACTTTTTTATCATTCCTCTTAAAATAATATAATTGAAATAAGTAAATTTTATTAAATAATTCTTACTGGTTTAACGTAATTATTATTTTATAATCGCCAATGACATTATTCACGATTCTAAAAAATTTTACCTAAAGTTTACGAAGATGCGTTGTGAACCTCTAATTTCACATTATTTTTCTTCTGAGTCACGCGGTATCTTCACATGCACGGGTTTCACATTCCATATTTCTTCCGCGTATTCTGCAATGGTTCTGTCCGAAGAAAATTTTCCCATATTCGCGGTGTTGAGAATCGATTTGCGTATCCAATCGGTGCGATTTAAAAATACCTTATTTACGCGATCCTGACATTTCACATATTCCTCGAAATCGGCCATGATCATGTACTGGTCGCCGTACCTGAGAAGAAGATCGGTGAGAGGCCTGAATAGATTGGGCTCTGAGCGGGAGAAATAGCCGCCGCTTATCATATCGATCACTCTGCGCAGTTCTTCGTTTGCATTATAATATTCCCAGGGATTGTATCCACTGAAGCGTTTTTTCATCACTTCCTCGGCTTTTAAACCGAAAATGAAAATGTTGTCGTCACCCACCTCTTCTGCAATTTCAATATTTGCACCGTCAAGGGTGCCGATGGTAAGTGCGCCGTTTAAGGCGAATTTCATATTTCCAGTTCCGGATGCTTCATATCCCGCAGTCGATATTTGTTCGGAAAGATCAGCAGCAGGAATGATTTTTTCTGCGTTGGAAACACAATAATTTGCAAGAAACAGCACTTTCAGACGACCTGCAACGTCCTGGTCATTGTTTACCACATCGGCGATGGAGTTGATAAGCTTGATGACAAGCTTCGAAATATAGTAGCCCGGAGCGGCCTTCCCGGCAAAAATCACTGTACGCGGGACGAAATGTGCTTTAGGGTTGTCCTTGATCCTGTTGTACATATATATGCAATGCATTGCGTTGAGGAACTGCCGTTTGTATTCGTGGAGACGCTTTATCTGGCAATCGAATAAGGAATGAATATCGACCTCGACGGTGTTTTTACGCCATATATACTCGGCAAGCCGTTTTTTGTTTTCCAGTTTTACTTCTTCCCATCGTTTCTGAAATACCGGGTCATCGGCAAACGGTATGAGTTTTTTTAATTCGTAGAGGTCTTTCGTCCAGCCATCGCCGATTTTTTCTGTGATGAGCTTTGAAAGCCCGGAATTGCACAGCAAAAGCCAGCGCCGCTGGGTGATGCCGTTTGTTTTGTTGTTGAACTTTTCGGGCCAGTATTCGTAAAAATCGCGGAATACATTGCTTTTGAGAATTTCGGTATGGAGAGCAGCCACACCGTTTACCGAATGACTTCCCACTATTGCGAGGTTCGCCATGCGAACTTTCTTCTCGCTGCCTTCTTCGATGATCGACATACGGTAGAGACGGTTATTATCGCCGGGATATTTTTTCGCGATGTCATCCAGGAATCTGCGGTTTATTTCGTAGATGATCATCATATGCCGCGGAAGAAGATATTCCATGAGCCCCACAGGCCATTTTTCCAGCGCTTCCGGAAGCACGGTGTGGTTGGTGTACCCGAAGGTTTTTACTGTAATATCCCAGGCTTCTTCCCATCCCAATCCTTCAATGTCAATCAAAATCCGCATGAGTTCGGCAATTGCGATGGCGGGATGGGTGTCGTTGAGCTGGATGGCAACTTTGTCGGGGAAAGCTTTGAAATCTTCGTGTGTTTTTTTATAGCGGCGGATGATGTCCTGAAGTGTTGCTGAGACGAAGAAATATTCCTGGCGCAGGCGGAGTTCCTTCCCTTTAAAGCTTTCGTCTTTTGGATAAAGCACTTTCGAAATGTTTTCCGAATTTGCCTGGTCGGAGACAGCTTTTTCGTAATCTCCTGTATTGAAATACTCAAGGTTAAATTCACGGGTTGATTTGGCCGACCACAGCCGCATATTATTCACCGTGTTGTTTTTATAACCTGGAACCGGAATATCGTATGCCATTGCCATCACTATTTCGGGTTCCGCCCACCGAAAGCCGAGCTTTCCGTCGGCATCAGTATACTGTTCAACTCTGCCTTTAAAGCGCACGGGATACAGATATTCCGGGCGCGGAAATTCCCATGGATTTCCATAGCGAAGCCAGTTGTCGGGAGTTTCCACCTGATACCCGTTGATGATCCTCTGAAAAAATATTCCGTATTCGTACCGTATTCCATAGCCATAGGCGGGAAGTTCAAGCGTTGCCATCGAATCCATAAAACAGGCGGCTAGCCTGCCAAGGCCTCCATTGCCAAGCCCTGCGTCCCATTCGGTTTCACGCAATTCTTCAAGATCGTAGCCGAGTTCGTGCAAGGCCTGGTGGGCATTGTCGTAAAGGCCGAGATTGATGAGACTGTTTCCAAGGGTACGCCCCATGAGAAATTCAAGAGAAAGATAGTACACGCGCTTTGCGTCTACCGCATAGTATGATTGCTGGGTTTCAATCCATCGCTCTATCATCCTGTCGCGAACCATGAGTGCAGCGCTGGTGAAAAGATCGTGGTTTATGGCGGAATATTCATCTTTCGCACAGGAATACTCCAGGTGGTTAACAAAGGAAATCTGCAGCGATTGGATATCGGTGCCCTGAAATTCGTTGGTTGAAGGGGTGAGTTTTTTCTTCTTCGCCATTGCATCCTCCATTTGTATTGTATTTATTGTCTGATGATGGTATGAATATTTTGCCGTACGTCAATACGTTTTTTCTTCTTTAACCTGGAAGAGAAGATTAGAGGCCAATATTTTTTTATTGACGTTTACTCTCTTTTTGGATATATTATATATGATATTCACGGTCATCAAAAAAATATATACCTCCCTTTTGTTGCTTCGCTTGAACGATCTGTCCGGGACACTACCTGATTTCATGTCGGAGGACAACGTATGAGAATGGATAAACTTACACTCAAGGCGCAGGATGCGGTCTATACCGCGCAAAATCTTGCCACTGCGAATAATCATGCAGAAATACAGCCTGAGCATCTTTTAAAGGCGCTGATCGATCAGGATGGAGGGATTTTCACGACGATTTCGCGAAAGATCGGCGTATCTCCCGAAGATATCAAAACCGAAATCGATGCCGAAATACAGAAACTGCCAAAGCAATACGGTGCTGGCCCGGGCGGTGGCGCGATGTCGCCCGCTTTTCGGGACGTGTTGAACGAAGCCTGGAATGAGGCGGTAAAGCTGAAAGATGAATATCTCAGCACCGAACATATGGTGCTCGCGCTTTCTTCAACTGGAGAAACAAAGGCGCGGCGCATTCTCAACGCTCATGGATTTCATCGTGAAAATATTCTGAAGGTACTGGTCGATATCCGCGGTAGCAAGCGCGCAGTGGATGAGAATGCAGAAGAGAAATATGAGGCGCTTGAACGCTACAGCCGGGATTTAACGAAGCTTGCGCGGATGAATAAACTCGATCCCGTTATTGGGCGCGATGAGGAAATCAGACGGGTGATGCAGGTGCTTTCACGCCGAACGAAGAACAATCCAGTGCTGATCGGCGAACCAGGAGTGGGAAAAACGGCAATTGTGGAGGGACTCGCGATCCGTATCGTCTCCGGCGATGTTCCTGAGAATCTCAAAAACAAGCGGCTTGTGGCGCTCGATATGGGTTCGCTCGTTGCCGGGGCGAAATTTCGCGGGGAATTCGAAGAGCGGCTCAAAGCGGTGATTCAGGAAATTGAGCAATCCGAGGGCGAAATTATTCTCTTCATTGATGAGCTTCATACGCTCGTAGGCGCGGGAGCGGCAGAAGGCTCGATGGATGCCTCCAACATGCTGAAGCCCGCACTTGCGCGTGGCGAGCTGCGATGCATCGGCGCCACCACACTGAATGAATATCAAAAGTACATCGAAAAGGACAAAGCGCTTGAGCGGCGCTTCCAGCCTGTCTTCACAAAAGAGCCGAGTGTGGAAGACACAATCGCCATCCTTCGCGGTTTGAAGGAGCGTTATGAAGTCCATCACGGGGTGCGTATTTCCGATTCCGCAGTGGTGGCGGCGGCGATTCTTTCCGACCGCTATATCACCGATCGATTTCTGCCGGATAAGGCGGTGGATCTTATTGACGAATCTGCATCGCTCATCAAAATGGAAATCGATTCCATGCCCATAGAGATCGACACAATAGAGCGGCGCATAAGACAGCTGACGATAGAGCGGGAGGCGATTAAGAAAGAAAAGGACAAATCGTCGAAGGAGCGTCTATCCAGGATAGAAGAAGAACTGGCGAATCTGAACGAGCAGAAAAACGGCCTCGTGGGACAGTGGAAAAGCGAAAAGGAAGTCATCACCCAGACACGAAAAATCAAAGAAGAAATCGAACAGCTTCGTGCGGAGGAACAGCAGGCAGAGCGCGCGGGAAATCTCAACCGCGTTGCGGAAATACGCTATGGAAAAATCGCCGAGCTGGAAAAGAGACTGGCAGAGCTGAACAGGAAGCTTACAGTGATTCAGAAAGAGAGGAAATTGTTGCGCGAAGAGGTGACCGAGCAGGAAATCGCGGCGGTGGTATCGCGCTGGACCGGAATCCCGGTTTCGAAAATGCTTGAAGGTGAAAAGGAAAAACTTTTAAAGATGGAATCGATACTCGAACAGCGGGTGGTGGGACAAACGCAGGCAATACGATCCATCTCCGATGCCGTGCGCCGTTCGCGATCAGGGCTTCAGGATCCCAATAGGCCTGTCGGATCTTTTATCTTCCTTGGGCCAACAGGTGTGGGGAAAACGGAAACGGCGAAAGCGGTTGCAGAATTTCTTTTCAACGACGAGCGCGCGGTTATTCGGATAGACATGTCCGAGTACATGGAAAAACATTCGGTGGCGCGGCTCATCGGTGCGCCTCCGGGATATGTGGGCTATGAGGAAGGAGGGCAGCTGACTGAAGCGGTGCGGCGACGCCCCTATGCGGTGCTTCTCTTCGATGAAATCGAAAAAGCGCATCATGACGTGTTCAATATTTTTCTTCAGATTCTGGATGAAGGCCGCCTCACTGACGCGAAGGGGCGTACTGTTGATTTCAAAAACACGCTTATCATCATGACATCCAATATTGGAACATCATATATTTCCGATCCTTCAATCCCCATAGAAAGCCGAAGAAAGGGAGTGGAGCAGGAGCTGAGAGCGCATTTCAAACCTGAATTTTTAAACAGGATCGATGAGGTGATAATATTCAATCCTCTATCGAGGGAGAACATTAAAGACATCATTCTCATCCAGTTGCGCGAGGTTGCCAAACGACTTGCAGAGAGGGGGATACATCTGGATCTCACGAAAAAGGCGCTTGATTTTCTCATTGAGCAGGGGTTCGATCCTCAGTTTGGCGCACGGCCGCTCAAGCGTGCGATTCAGCGCTATTTGCTCAATCCGCTTTCCGTGAAGCTTTTGAGCGGAAATATTACACAGGATGCCGTCATCAGCGTGAGTACCAGCGGCTCTGAGCTCGTCTTCAATTAATTGCCGCGGCGCACATCAGGGGCTGATTATGAAGATGGCTGCGTTGTAAATTTTGCACACATTTAAATATAATTGTGGCATCAATTATGTCAAAATCGCTCTATGTTTGTTGCGAAATGTATCTGGAAATGTCCTTTTCAAAATCTCCTGATGAATACTCCTGCTTTTTCCTTGACGAAATCCTGCGGTAAAACATTCACTTCAAAATCTGACACGATATATGCGATGTGCGGAAACCCCGCCTGCTGGATGGGAATAATACCGGTGAGATGATGATGGCTGAAATTGCGACACGGGCGAAATTTGATTTTATCAGATATGCGAACTGCTGGGAAGATGCCGACGTACTTCTTGAGGCTCTTCGCCCCGGGCCGAAGGACAGATGTCTATCGATCGCCTCCGCGGGCGATAATTCTCTTTCCCTGCTTTCCTGCGCCCCGAAACTTGTCGTTGCTTTCGACCTCAATCCGGCTCAGCTTGCATGTGTGGAAATACGGAAAGCCTCGTTTATGAAGTTGTCATATCCGGAAATGCGCGCATTTTTGGGGATAGGACATTCATCTTACCGTTGCGATACCTATGAGAAACTTCGGCCTCTTTTGTCGGATTCTGCACGCACGTTCTGGGATGCGCACATCGATGCCATTGAGGGCGGAATTATCCATGCGGGAAAATTTGAAAACTATTTTAAATTGTTCAGAACGCGTGTGATTCCACTTATTCATGGCAGAAGAGCTGTTGCTGAACTTCTTATGCGCAAATCCGAAGAGGAAAGAAAAATATTTTATCAAAAGAGATGGAACAATGCGCGATGGCGTTTCCTCTTTCGTATTTTTTTCGGGCGCTTTGCGATGGGGAAGTTCGGCAGAGATCCGGAATTTTTTAAATATGTGGATGATGACGTTGCGGCAGGTATTCTGCACCGAACTGAATATGCGTTCACCGCGCTTCCCACGCACGAGAACCCGTATTTAACCTTTATTATCACTGGCAATTTTTCTCAAAAAGCACTTCCGCATTACTTAAGGGAGGAAAACTTTCAGGCGATTAAGAAAAACATCAATAAATTAATAACTTTTCAGGGAGATCTTTCTGCATGCCGGAAGGAATTCGCACATAAAAAATTTGCCTGTTTTAATCTTTCCGACATATTCGAATACATGAATATGGGGGAATTCAGATCCTGCCTTATGGAAATTGCGGCGATGTCATCGAACAATGCGCGCATTGCCTTCTGGAATATGATGGTCGATAGGATCATCCCCGCCGAAATGCCGCTTGTGACTGACAGTGCGCTTTCCGACCGGCTACATGCACGGGATAAAGCCTTTTTTTATAAACGGTTTATCGCGGCACGATATATCAAAGGTGATGTGCAATGAAAAAAAAGCGCATTGGCAATATTGTGACGAAATTCATTGATAACGCGAAGCGATATTCGGATAAAGCTGCGATAATCTATCACAATAAAAAAAAGGGGTATACAACCATTACCTATGAGAAGCTTTATCGCGATGTTCGAGATGCCGCGTTGCTTTTGCGTGCAAAAGGTATAGGAAAAGGCGACAGGGTTGTGGTATTCGTACCAATGTCCTACGATCTTTACCGGACGGTACTTGCGCTTTTTTATGTTGGTGCAGTGGCGGTGTTCATCGACGCGTGGGGAACACTTGAGAGGCTCAATCACGCCTGCAGAATTGCCGATCCTGTCGGATTTATCGGAACACCTAAAGCGTGGATTCTCATGATGCTGTCGCATCTTCGCAGGGCAAAAGTCAAGTGTATGGTTCCATCTTTTTTCGAAACCATCCTGAAAAAGAAGAACGATGAGTATGATATCGACATCGATGCACCAACTGATGTGGGCGATGACGACGAAGCGCTGGTTACTTTTACGACAGGAAGTACGGGGAATCCCAAGGCGGCGCGCAGAACCCATGGTTTTCTTCGAAATCAGCACGAAATCCTCGCTCGATCGCTCGGTATATCCAGAGATGATGTGGACCTCACGACGCTGCCGGTTTTTCTTCTCAACAATCTGGCTGTCGGCTGTACCAGTGTAATCCCACGCTTTGATCCAGCAAAGCCAGGGTTCATTAATCCGTCTCTTATTGTCGATCAAATATTGCGCTTTAAAATTACTACCTCTGCCGGTTCGCCTGCGTTCTATGAATCTCTCGCTGCGTACTGTCTCGACAATATAGTGTCTCTGCCCTTTAAAAAAATTTTTGTGGGTGGTGCGCCGGTGTATCCTGAAAACTCGAAAATACTTCGCAAAGCTTTCCCTTCAGCCGATATTCGTGCGGTCTATGGATCAACCGAGGCGGAACCGATTGCAAAGCTTCCAATTGAGGATATCATCGGGTGTGATGTGCGCGAAGGGCTTCCTGCAGGAAATGCCATACGAGAAATAACACTTCGCATCATCCGCCCTGTTGAAGGTCCTGTGGTTGTGGGGAAAAAAGGTCTGCGGGAATTTACAGTGAAAAAAGGTGAAATTGGAGAAATTGTAATCACAGGAGCGCATGTTCTCAAAGAATATGTAAACAGTCCCGAAGATTTCAGCCTCAATAAAATCGTTGAAGGTACAAAGATCTGGCATCGCACCGGTGATGCGGGAAAAATTGGGACAGATGGGAAAGTGTATTTGTTTGGAAGGGTAAAAAACAGGATTCACACTGAGAGAGGAGAAATCTACACTCTGCCGCTTGAAATTCGGCTGAAGGGCATTGCAGGGGTGCGCGCTGCTGCGATCCTAAATGCGGCGGGAAGGCATTATGTTTTTCTTGAAATGGGTTCCGGCATCTCCCGCACCATGGAAGGATATGCACGGATGGAGGCGGAAAAAATTATGCGGCAGTTCGGCACATTTGAGGTACACATCATTTCATCACTTCCACGCGATCCGCGCCACAACTCGAAAATAGATTATGAAAAATTGAGAAAATTATTTCATTAGTTCAACCGCGTGCGTACACATCGGTATCTAATGGGCTTTTGATTCCGCGCACGAAGTACTGATAGCCAATGCCCGCGGCCATTGCGGCATTGTCGGTGCATAATATTTTGGACGGGATGATGATCGTTTCATCGCCGCTGCGATATTCATCGATGATTTCTCTGAGCCTCCCGTTTGCGGCAACTCCTCCCGCGACCACGATTCGCCCTACACCAAATTTTTTTACTGCGTCAAAAAGTCTCCGGGCCAAAATTTCAAGTGCGCGTTCCTGAAAGCTGAAGACAATTTCTTCTTTCGGGATGCGGGGATTGGCTTTACAGTAATTTATCACCGCGGTTTTTATGCCGCTGTAGGAGAAACGAAAATTCTCTTCGGGGTCGGGAAGAATTTTTGGAAAGAGTATGTTTTTCTTTTGTGCATTTTTCGCAAGCTTTTCAATTACTGGGCCTCCTGGATATTCGAGGCTTAAGAATTTTGCCACCTTGTCAAAGGCTTCCCCCACCGCATCGTCGACGGTTTTTCCAATGAGTTCCATATTCCCCACATCGTGCACCAAATACAGCGCTGTGTTGCCGCCGGAGACCAGAAGACCGATAAAAGGAAATTCAAGCGAATGGCCCTCTAAAAATGGCGCATAGAGATGCGCTTCGAGATGATTGACAGCCACCAGGGGCTTTTTCAGCGCAAAGGAAATAGCTTTTGCCGATTGAAGGCCAATGAGGAGGGAACCGACCAGGCCGGGGCGGTTTGTTGCTGCAATGTAGGAAAGATCGGAAAATCCAATTCCGGCATCATGTAGAGCTTTTGCGATCAGCCCGTTGATGACTTCCAAATGCGCGCGTGATGCGATTTCCGGTACCACACCAAAGTATTCCTTGTGAAGAGAAATCTGGCTGAAGATACAGTTTGAAAGCACCTCATTCCCGGAGCGAACCACCGCCGCGGCAGTTTCATCACAGGAGCTTTCAATGCCAAGACCCAGTATGTCGCTATTAGGGTTCATTCAGCACCGCAATGGCTCTCACAAGCTGTGCGTCGAATTCGAGATCGTACAGCGGGGCGCGTACGAAGCGGCCGAGTTCTCTTTTGAGAAGATAGTGTGCGCTTCGTTCGGAAATTGAGATATTTTTTGCGCGCAGCAAATCCGTAAATTTTCTTTTTGCCTCGTCGTTGTACGCCCTTGCTTCCTTTGTGAATTCTTCAAGGAGTTTCATAGCCATGAGGCGATGAACTTCCTTCCTTTCGGCTTCTGTGATGATGTCACTTCTTACAAGAATATTCGGTTCAATACCAATGCCGTGGATGCTTGCTCCGGATGGAGTATAATATCGCGCGACGGTGAGCGTGATACCCACTGCTTCCGAAAGCTCGAAAAGCCTCTGCACAGAACCTTTGCCGAATGTTTGCTCCCCCACAAGCACGGCTTTTCGGTTATCCTTGAGAGCCCCGGCAAGAATTTCCGAAGCCGATGCACTTCCGCGGTTTACCAGCACCGCGATTCTTCCGCGAAAGAGTGGATCGTGCTGTGCACGAGATTCCTGCGATTGCGAGGTGCCTTTTTTCCCGCGCGTAGATACGATGAGATTTCCTTTTTCAAGGAAGAAGTCTGCGATGGCGACGGCTTCATCGAGCTTTCCACCAGGATTTCCACGCAGGTCGATGATGAGCAAGGTGATGTGATTGTTGTTGAAAAAATTCAGTGCGTTTTCGACCTCGCGGCGGGTGCCGTCGCCGAAAATTTTTATGCGAAGATATCCAGCGTTCTGCCCTTCAATAATTCCGAAACTCACGCTTTTTGTGTGGATCTTCGCGCGCATAAGCTCTATCTCGAAAGGAGCATCAATACCCTCCCGTTTTATTTCAAGGCGGACAGCGGTATTGGGTTTGCCCCTCATCATGGTAACAAGATCATCCACCGTTTTATTTTTCACCGATATGTTATCGACTTTCGTAATGATATCGCCAGAAAGCACACCCGCCTTCATGGCAGGAGAATCTTCAATTGGAGATATAACAATCATGTTGCCGTTTTTCATCGTTACTTCAATGCCGACTCCAAAAAAATCGCCCGTGATGTCCTCTCTAAATGAGCGGAAGTCCTTCTCATCCAGAAAACGGCTGTAGGGATCATCGAGCGCCCGTATCATGCCGCGGATCGCGCCGTAGAAGAGCTTTTTGTTTTCGGGTGTTTCCACGTAGTCGGTGACGATGTAGTTGTACACCTGATGAAAGTAGTCCAGATAGCGATGGGCGGGCTCGTCCGCCGAAAGCCGAATCGAGAGGCTAATGCCGAGAAAAAGTCCGAGGAAAAAGGAGAGTATCAGAAGGTGAAGTGTGCGTTCAGATAAAAATTTTTTCATGTGTTATTCCTCTTCTTGTTATGCTGATTATCATATCTCGCAGGGGGCAGCCTTTCCGAATTATTTTCACGCTCAGTCGACCTTTTTCTTTTCCAGAATGTGCATTTTGTACTCAAGCGGGAGGTACATAATGATGCCGCGGGGGGAGAGGCTGTACTTAGTCATTGCGGCGATGACCAATGCATGGTATGTATCGCCTTCCTTTTTCGTAAAACGCCTGATGGTGACCGGTATGTTTGTGTTCTCGAATTTCCAATATTTGTAGAGCTGTTTCCCCATTGCGTTCTCGATTTTGTGCATCACAATGGAAACGATTTTTCGCTCCATCTCGTCAGTCAACCGTTCGGTTAGCGAAGGCAGATCTTCTGGTTTTTTCGTGCTGTCTTCAAGCGTGAAAAATTGATAACTGTCGTATTCTTTTGGGACTATTCCCAGACAGGCGCAGAGCTCTTCCCTGTTCGCGTAACGATGAATGGCATGATCTATGCAGCGATATCCTCCAGATTCCGACTCTTCCGTGGTAGAGCATTGAGAGAAGAGAACAATGCACGAAGCAGCAATTATACTCATATGCGAAATGTGCTTTTTCATCATAGCCATCGTTATTTCTTTTCAAGATGTTGGTCGAAAAAGTTCATCATTTTCGGCAGCATATAGTTCCAGAACGACCAGTTATGATATTCCCGACGAATGAGCTGCAATTCGAAGCGATAGGCAGTCTGTCCGATTTTCTTTCTGGTTTCTTCATCCTTGATGGTATTTTTTAAAGATTCGATGTAGTTACCTCGCAGCATGAGAAGCTTCACAGCGAAGAGGCGGGATTGCTCGTAGTGGTAGTTTGTATCGTCTTTCCCGTGTGCAAGAAAAATGGGAATATCCTTCAGGGTGGCCGCCCCTTCTATGACATTATCGTCAGTTTTCCACCTTTCGGGAAATTTACCTTGCTCACCGTAGACTTTTGAATGAATGACTCCTTTTGAGAGGGATAATGGGTCATAATATCCTGAAAGCGCACCAACCGCGCCGAAGAGTTCAGGATAGTTTTCAGCCACAAGGACGGCTCCGCGGGCAGCGGCAGAAATTCCTGCGATTGCGGTGTATTTGCTGTTGGTGGCAAGATTGAACCTTTGTCTCAGAAACGGCACAAGCACTTCTCCGATCCATTTCCCGCCGGGAACATCGTCCCATTTCCTGATTGTTTCGGGATAGTATTTCGTTTCGTAGAGGGTAACGCCCATGTCCGGGCAGACAACAACAAATCCAAAGCGTTCGGCGCCGGCAACAATTCTGGAGTTGCGCTCCCATTCCCTCATATCGGAACCGGTATTGTGTAACGCGATGAGCGTTCTTTTAGTGTCGCCTTTTTTAAAAGAAGAAGGAAAATAGATCTGAATATGCGCAGTTTTCGCTTTCCCATCACTCACATAATTTACGGAAACATTGTGCATCCACTGACCGGTAGGGATTTCACCCCGGTATCTTTCAATAGAAGTTAAATACCGTGAACGGCTATCCGCCGAGGCGCAGCCGATGAGCAGCAATGCCGCAATCGCGATACTGTATTGTGTCTTCATTGCCATCCCTCACAAATGAGAACATTAAAACAGGAACGATATTATCATGCATCTCTTTTTTTTCGTCAATATTATTATTGGCTGAATACCGCTTCTTTTTGCTACGCTGCTGCCTTAGAATAAAAAATCGGAAAGAGGGTATGCTTTTCTCCTTGCTAATTGTGCGCATATGTGGGAGATTGTTCTGACAGAATATGGTTGAGGAGCAACGATGATAGAGATTAACAGGGACAGGCTTGTACTGACGTTTCTTGAGCTGGTGAAAATACCGTCGCCTTCATGGAAAGAACATTCGGTGATAGAATATATTGAAAAAAGCATGGCGGAATACGGGGCGCGGTGCCGACGCTTTCCCTGCGGGGATTCGTTCAATCTGCTTGTTGAGGTCAAAGGGAACAGAAAAGGAGAAACAGGTCTTTTCTCATGCCATACCGATACGGTGACACCCTGCGAAAATATCTGTCCCATTGTGACCGAGATGAAAATTGCCTCGGATGGCACTACCATTTTAGGGGGAGATGACAAGGCGGCGGTGGCGGTGTTTATAGAAACGGTGAGAAATTTAAAAGAGTATGCACTATCTCATGGGGATATCGAGTTCCTCTTTTCCTGCGCTGAGGAGCTGGGACTGTATGGTATCAAGGGCTTTGATATATCGAATCTCAAGTCGAAGTATGCGTTTGTTTTCGACAGCGGCGGCGATATAGGCTCAATAGTTCTGAGGGCGCCATTTCATCTCACCTATCGCGTCCAGGTGAAGGGAAAAAGTGCCCATGCGGGCATGGAACCGGAAAAAGGCATCAGCGCAATTCGCGCATTGTCGGAAATGATACACGCGATTCCCCACGGCAGAATTGATCGAGAAACAACGGTGAATGTGGGTACCGTACAAGGGGGGCGTGCGACCAATATTGTGGCGGAACATGCGGAAATGACGCTGGAGGCGCGATCGCTCAGCAAAGCAAAATTAAAGAAAATAGACGGCAGGATTGTTTCAGTGCTGAAAAATACGGCGCGAAAAAATAAAGTATCGGTGAAAATTAAAAAAACGATGGAATATGAAGGATTTTCACTGAGCAAAGATGATCGTGTGGTGCAGATAGCCGCGAATGCTGTGGCATCAATCGGCATAATGCCCCGTTTCGAAGTGTCCGGCGGCGGCAGCGATACCAATGTCATCAACAAAGGCGGCATCGATGCGGTTAACCTTTCCATCGGCATGCGAAACGTGCATACAAACAAGGAGTTCATTAAAATCCAGGATCTGGTAAAGGGTACGAAGCTTGTGCATGCAATCATCGACCGTCTCTGAGAAAATCACAAGCATTTGAGCTTTACAATAAAATATGCTCCGCTGATGAGGGTGATGGGGAGGGTCATAAAATAAATCATAACGTCCTGTGGCGTAGCCACGTTCTTATGAAGCACTTTTTTCCCGAAAATATTGAAGTGGTAGTTGGACGGGTCTTTTGATTTTTTGTATATTTTAACAGTGATGCGCAGTTTCACAAAGAGCATCACGAAGAAAATTGCGCCAGACTCGAAAAAAAGTATTTTATCAAAATCAATCTGGCGAAGCTGGCCCGGATACAGGACGATGAGAAAGGCGATGAATATTGCCATGAAAATGTTGATGATGGCGGTGATAAAGAATCCGCGAAAATCCTGGTCTTTTTTCTTAGATATGAAGCTGACCATGAAGTAGATGTGCACGATCAGCGATATCTGAAGAACGATAATGAAAAACAGAACAATCATTCGGCTTCCGGAAATATTGATTGAGCGGCCAGACAGCAAAATGTATATTGATCGGAGGCAACCGTCAACAAAAATAAGCATTCGGCTAAATTGTAATATACCAGCTGCTTCGAATATTCGGTGCGGCCGTTTGAATTAGGCATGTGCACTTTTAATGTGCAAGATTTGCATCAATGAGAACAGGAATCGCCATGGCTGAAAATCTCTATTCTCTGTTGTTGCATGCATGGGAAGAAAATAAAGAGGGAATATTTTTTTCCCAAAACGGTAAGGATTATTCCTATGCCGAAGTTCTCGAAAAAACATTGCATTTTGAAAGTTATTTACTTTCCCATGGTGTTGGGCTTTCAGATCGCATCATAATTGATCTACCGAATATTCCCGAACTGGTCTTTTCTGTATTTGCGTCGTATAAAATCGGCGCAATTCCCGTAATGGTCAATCCGATGGCGAGGCGTTATGAGCTCGAATGCTACGTTGATATTGTGAGGCCTGCGCTTGTGGTGACAAAAAGCCAGATCTGGGAATATTTTGACCGCGCCGTGAATGGATGCGATTCACTGAAATTCTTATTTGTTGATCGTGATGAACATATGAGAGAAGTTTTTTCTCGATCGATCCAGATGAGTGAGGTAACACGATATGCGTCTGTGGATGACAATCATCCCGCATTAATCATCTTCACCTCTGCCGATGATGGTATTCCCGGAGGCGCAATGATAACACACAGGGGGATACTTGAAACAGCCCATCTCTCCGGTGAATTTTCAATTTCTCGCGATGATGTATTCGTGGCTGTGCTTCCTCTTTTTCATGCATTTGGTATGACAACCTCGCTTTTTCTGCCACTCTACAATTTTTGCAGAGTCCTTCTGATTGAAAAATTTTCCATAAAAAAAATTTCATCTCTTCTTATGGAAGGTAACGCAACCATTTTTTGCGGTGTACCCATAATGTTTGAAGTCCTTTTGGGGGTTTTGAAAAAAACCAACGGTATTTTGCGTATGCATTCATGGATTTCAGGTGGCGAGGCGATTTCGCTTTCACTTCAAAAGCAGTATCGGGATGAATTTGGAATTGAGATCCGGCAGGGATATGGACTTACCGAAGCGTCACCGATAGTCACGTGGAATATCACCGGCAAAGAAAATCGGCACGGGTCTATCGGGATCC
>DYLV01000241.1 GCA_020721925.1 Leptospira biflexa | reverse complement strand
TCAAAAATGTCCATTATGAATCTTTGAGTTTCGGAATAACCTACATAATAACCGGTAAGAAGTGAACTATCCTCAGCTTTAGCTAAGGGCTTCCTGTTTCACAGATCAGCTCGAGTTCGAAGATCTCAAGAATCGAACAGATCGTCTTAATTCAAGGCTTAAGACCTCTAGTTTTTTAGTGTCGTTTTGATTCCTCCTGTTATGGTCATATCACCTATGACTGCGAACCCTTTTTTCATCGTGGCTTCCACCCGGCTTTTCACGATCTCTTTCTTGCGCTTCTCCGTCCACCTTCCACCGCCGATGTTTGCGCCAGCAAGGTGAATTACGGATTGAGCAAAATCGAGGACCTTTTCGTCGAACTGCCCGCTCTCCGGATTACAGTAAAAAGAGTTCGGCGAAATCTTGTCCTTCCAGTGTACCAGAAAGGCGACGTCGTATCCTTTTGAGATCAGTTCCTTCGAAAGGCACGTCCCGATGAACCCAGCTCCTCCGGTGATGAGAACCTTTTTTCATCAAAATCACCACATTCTTCGTTTGGAAAATTCATGCTATAAGTACATTTTAACGTGCTTTCCTTCTGAATTCACGTTCTTTGAGGCCCTTGAGTTGTCATACACAATGTAGTATACTAAAAATGAGATGGCCTGGATAGCTCACATCGACTGGACGGAAAAAAGCATCGCACACATAGCAAGGCATAACGTGATCCCGAAAGAGGTTGAAGAAGGGATTTTTGATGATGCTCCACATCTTCGGATAGCCAAAATCGTTCCCACAGAGCCTTCTCGTACCATTGTCTACTGCCAGAGACATGAGCAAAAAAGAGGTCATCTATTACAAGAAAAGGAGGAGATAAACTTGAAAAAAGTGAAAAAATCCGAAGAGTTTAAAGAATTGGAATCCGTAGACGAGATCCCGAAGAAATTCAATTTCGAAGAAGAAAGCGAATTCTGGGACACGCATTCCTTCGGAACGATCGCAGATGAAATGCCCGTTTCCGATCTGATTCCAAGAAGAAAAAAGAGGATGTGTCCGGTTTCCATCCGACTTCCCGAAGACATCATAAGGGACGCGAAGAAAATCAGTGCTTCGGAAAACGTTGACTACACCGCTCTTCTGAGGCAAATAGTGGTGGAAGGGGTCACCTTGGTTAAGAAACGCAGGACAAAATCGGTCAAAAAATCCGGCTGAAAAAATCGGCTCGGCAAGGCGAACCAAAGTCTCCTTCCCTTCGGCTCGATCCGTGAGATCTTTCGTACTTTCCCGCTTCACAACGCTATCGCGCGCCGGAGGTTCGTCACATTTCCACCTTCCCTCTCATCTTTTAACGACTGCCTTTATCGATTTGTGCAAATCGGCAACCGAAAAAACAAAACCGCCGCCTTCAAGACGCCGAAAGTACCGATCCTGTTTCTACGGCTATGTCCTTGAGATCGCCAAATTCCGAATGGACCTTCTCGAATATCTTCTCATTGGGCTTTTCGTATCCCATGAGAGCCGACGAATTCACCTTCACGAAATAATCTCTTCTGCCCAGAGCCTTCACCATATCCTTCAGTTCGGAAACATGGTTCGAAAGGATCACGTTGGCGTACCCCTTTTCATCTGGGCTTTATTTAATTTTACACGTTAAACGAAAATATACTAAAACTTTTTAAAAATCCTGAAATGTTGTAAAATAAAATCATGAAGGAATCTATACCTAAATTGTCAAATGCAGAGTTAAAAAAACTTATATATCTTTACAACAGTGTCAAAGACAAGTGATTGAATTTGTTAACGATCATTTTGTAGCCAACACGAAAGTGGTTATAAAATGGGTAAAAGATCAATTTAACATTTCATACACCACGCAAAGGATAAGATATGCTGAAATTGGCTGATCAAGAAAAACAGGAGATCATCCGCGTCAAAGACCCGGAGAACGGCGAGATTCGCGAGGAGTGGACGGGGGACTATATCTTTGAAAACGAGTGGCAGAGCTTCCGCACAAAGAAGGATCACTCGCTGGAGCTAAAAAGCGTGGCACACGAGATTACACCCGGACGGCGCAAGATCGCGGTGAAAGTGGTGGACATCTTCGGTAACGACACAATGACGATCGTGGAAGTGACGATATGAAGATTGAGCTGCCTGATATTCATCATGACCAGCCTGGCTTCGCAGCCTTGGTAGATCTGGTTGCAAAAACAAACGATTGTTTTGGGGATGATATTGACATCGATATGGTGGCGACATCCTGGTTCGCTGCCGACATGTGTGCGGCATTCGGTGTGTAATGCTCCCCTATAGCGATACACTCAAAAGTAGAATCTTTTGTAACTTCGTC
>DYLV01000054.1 GCA_020721925.1 Leptospira biflexa | reverse complement strand
TGCGGCAATAACCATCCCCATTCCGTCGTGGCCGTCAATTACCGCAGTGGTCGGAGTTTCTTTCACAATTTCGAAGTTCGTGACTGCGTGTTGAATACCTGCTTTGATACGATCGTAGTATATTGGCTTTAAGCGGTTTACTCCGTGCGAATCAATACCAAGTTTATCTGCGGTAATGAGAATATCAGCACAGATTTTCGCATCGTTTTCGGGAACGCCGATTTTTTTAAAAACTTCAATAATGAATTTTTCTACAAATGCAAAATCAAGCCATGTCATTTCTTCCATGATTTATACGACTCCGAAGTAATTATAAAATGAAAATTAGATGGAATTCACATGTGCATATCAGCACGAGCAATTGCTTCCGCAATCATGATCATCGCACGAACAACCGGAAGAATATTTCGGTTCATCATTGATTTCCACAATCTTCACATTGAAGTAAAGCGTCTTCCCCGCCAGCTGATGGTTGAAATCGATGAAAATATTTTCTTTCCCGACTTCTTTGATCGTTGCGGGCACATGCATTCCATTTTCGAGCTGTACACCAATTGTCATCCCCACCTTCGGATCGAAATATTGACGCACTTCATCGAGTGGGATCGATTGGAGCATCGCGTCATTATATTCGCCATAGGCTTCTTCGGGAGGAATGACCACCTGTTTCTCCTCGTTTATTTCCATCCCGCGAACAGCATTATCGAGACCTGTAATGACGGTGCCAGCACCCACTTCAAACTCAAAGGGAACTTCCCCTGTACAGCTATCGAACACTTCACCATTTTCGAGTTTGCCGGTATAGTGTATCGCTACAAAATTTCCTTCCTGAACCATTATATTCTCCTGTTGATATATTGGGCGAAGTGCCCTCTTAAAGCAATGAATCCAGAAAGACCCCTAAAGTCAACAGGATTTTTCTCGATTTCACCGCAATTCGGCAGTGCCACTTGTTGAGGAGCTTCTCACAGGAGGCGCAAACACGCACCTGAATTTAATGCCATGTTATTTCACATCATCCGAAGTGATCAATCCGTTTATTGAAAATCCCGGCAATGTACGCCGTAGCAGACGCACGTGTGATTGAGCTTTTAATACGCACCACTCTTGCGGAAGCACCTCTGCACTGAATTAATGCGCGCATCATCCTGATAATAATAGAAAATGCGATACACGGCTTCATACAAAACCTTTCTTTGCGTAATTCAGCCGCGAGATGCCTGCGAAAGCTGAAGGTTTTTTAGATGATCCATAACTTCCCGGGCATGCCCCTCTGCTCTCACATTTTCCCAGATATATGCCACTTTGCCTGAGGGATCGATGAGCACGGTAGTTCGTGCAACGCCGAAATATTTCTTACCATACTGCTTTTTCTCTTTCCATGCACCGAATTTTTCAATTGTTTTCTTCTCCCCGTCACTCAAAAGGATTATAGAGAGATTGTGCTTTTCTGCAAACTTACAATGGCTTTCGGATGAATCCGGGCTCACGCCAATTATGACGGCATTAAGTGCATCGAAATCGTTTTTCAAGGCGGTAAAATCAAGTGCTTCTGTGGTACACCCTGGTGTATTATCTTTGGGATAGAAATACAATACTACCCATTTACCAGAAAAATTTGAAAGATCAACGTTGTTTTTCATTCCATCGGGAAGCGTAAGTTTCGGTGCTTTCGCACCAACTGTTATTTTATCTCTTCTATCACTCATCGCGCATTCCTTTTTCTTTTACTCTATGACATAGTATTTCTAAATTCAGCATGGGCTAATCCGCTTCGGGATAGCGCGAACCGATACTTTTGATTACATCAAGGGAATCAAAAAATGCTTCAAGCATTTCAGGATCAAAATGTTTCCCTGCTTCTGCGCGCATTGTCTGAAGCACCCGGTCTTCGCTCCATGCCTCCTTATAGGCACGTTTCGACGCGAGCGCATCGTATACATCGGCAATAGCAACCACTCTACCAAATGGCGGAATTTCTTCGCCGCGCTTACCTCGTGGTTTACCATCAGGGCCCTCATATCCGGGAACTACATTACCGGTCGTGGGACTGATGTGGCCGGGATATCCTTTACCGTCCCATCGTTCGTGGTGATTGAGCGCCACAAGAAATGCCGCTTCATCAAAAGAAGAGAATTTTTCCGAAAAGAGCCTTGCACCGAGAAATGTATGCTGTTTCATGATTTCGTATTCAGTATCATCAAGCCTTGCAGGCTTTTTCAGAATAATATCCGATATTGCCACCTTGCCCACATCATGGAGCATCGCGGCCATCCTCAATACATCGCGATTATGATTGATTTGATCCTCCATACAGCTGCACTTTCGCGCCCATGTCTCATATATTTCCACCGAATACGATGCAACACGATTCACATGCGGACCGGTTTCACGCGGATCCCGGAGTTCTGCCATGCTGATCATGCGAAGAAGCAAAGCGCGAGTCATCTTCGCGCGTTCAATCGCCACCGCAGCGCTGTTGGCAAAATATATGATAAACGGCGCGTCATCTTTCGCGAAAGGGATCACCTCCCCCTTCTCGTTTTTCGCGTTTATGAGCTGAAGCACGCCGACTACTTCGCCTCTGTTTGATTTCAATGGTACGGTAAGCATAGAGGTCGTCTTGTATTTAGAAATCTCGTCGTACTGACGCCCAAAACGATACGGCGCGCGTTCGGGGATATTGTACACATCGTCGATGTTGACGACATGACCGTTATTGGCAACATAACCGGAAATGGTATCATTGTTGATAGGTACGATGAATGTCGAATAGATAAGCTTTTTGCCTGGTGGGAGTTTTTTCTGTAAAGTATCGTTTTGATTACATAAAAACTTCAGTTTTCCCCCTTCAACAATGTAGACGGATCCCGCGTCGGCACCGGTGAATATTCGCGCTTTCAAAAGAATATGCTCGAGTAAAATGTCCAGGTCCTGGATGGATGCGATCTCATAGCTAAGCTGGATGATTTCGTTGAGTTTTTCCTTTTCGTTTAGCATATCTTTTTGCGCTCCTGCCTACAGGAGTTTTTTAATTTCCATAAGCACTTTTTCGTAGTCGGGATGGTTTGTGATATCCGGTACAAGTTCAAAATATCGTACCATGCCTGTCTCGTCGATAAGAAAAACTGAACGCGCAAGGAGGCGAAATTCTTTAATGATCACCCCGTACGCGTTTCCAAAAGAAATATCCCTATGGTCTGAAAGCGTTAAAACACGGTCAATACTCCTGGCAGCACAGAAGCGTGAAAGCGCAAACGGAAGATCGACGGTGATGTTGATGATTTGCACCTTCTCTGGAAACGCGGCAGCCTCCTGATTGAACCGCGTTGCCTGCAAATCACATACCGGCGTATCTATCGAAGGTGCGGCGCTTATTACGACGATCCTGCCTGCAAAATCGTGAAGAGAAACCGGTTTTAAATCCTTGGTCAGTGCGGTAAAATCAGGGGCGCTATCGCCAATTGCAATAGGATTTCCCATAAGCACCACAGGAGTTCCTGCCATTTTTACAATTCCATTTCTTTCCATTGTATGGCATCCCTCTATTGAATTTCAGCCATTTACAATCTATCGTAAGAAAACAACTCTTCAAAAAAATATTAGCGTATGTTGAATGAAATGCCAGCCGAGCCGCTGAAAATTTTTGAATGTTCTACTTTAATACATTTACTCTGGATTACTTTTAAACCGGCTTTGCGGGCTTTTTTGGCGGAATCTGGATGCGCCAGCCCTTGTTGCATCCAGACAACTTTTGCACCAACCCGTATTGCCTCATCAACAATGGGAGGAATTGCTTCAACCGGGCGAAATATATCCACCACGTCGATCTTTTCAGGTATTGATGTAAGGTCCGGATAACAGGTACGCCCCAAAATCTCTTGTTTGTGAGGATTTACCGGTATCACATTGTACCCTTTTTCAATAAGGTAGCGTGCAACACGGTTGCTGTCTTTTTCTGAATTATCGGAAAGACCTACCACAGCAATCGTGTGGGAGTTTTGTAAAATTTCCGTAATTTCCTGAGTTGCCGGATTTGAATCAGGCATAGGACATGTAGTATGTTGATCCATTGTTTTTTTGCCTCCATGAGAATTATTTTTTTCAATAACCAAAAGGCTTATTGAATACCAGAGTATGCGTACTGCAAAAAGAAGAAACGGCACAAAAAATAATCCACTAATAATGAATACCGCTTCCGCACCCTTGGTACTTCCTGCGATGGTATATGCAATCGGTGAAATTGCTGCAAACAATGCCAGAACTTTTAATATCCCAATAGTACCTTCAAGACGCCTTTCTGTCAGAGATATTGTATACGTGTGAATTGCGCGAAGCCTTTTTTTCCATGAATACAATACCATCACCGAACAGAAAAATACAAAAAGCACCGAGGCAAATGCCTGGAAAAAAACAGTAATATATTCCACAATGCACCGAATATTACGAGATACTATGACGATAAAGGGAAAAATACCAGAAAAGCAATCATTTTTTATCTGACACAGGCATTTCTTTTTGTTCAGGATGAACAAATTTCAATGTAAGATGCACAATCTCGGGCATGTTTACCGTCCGCACCGGAGGGCCCCATGTGCCATACCCACATGACACATACACATGCGTGGTGCCAACTTTCGCGTAGCCATATGGTACGGTAAAAATTTTTGCGACAATGTAATTGAGCGGCCACAGCTGTCCATTATGAGTGTGCCCGGAAAGAATTGCCGACACATTGGCCGGAATGGGATGGTTTTTAAAATTCGGCTGATGATCCATCAGCACAACCGGATAGGAGGGATCGATACCTTCAAGAAGTTCAGCAACAGTTTTTCGCCTCTTTCCCCCGAAATTCGGTGCACTTTTATCCTCCCTGCCCGCAAGATAAAAAAGTCCGTCAATGAGGATGGTTCTGTCGCGGAGAAATTGTATGCCATGATCTTCCAGATATTTCACTGCGCTATCGGCACCGCCGATATATTCGTGGTTTCCTGTTATTGCAAAAACGCCATACCTGCTTTGCAAGGATCCGAGAAGTTCACCTAAATTTTTTTCTATAACAGGTTCAATATCCTCATCCACAACATCACCCCCGAAAAAAATGATGTCCGGTTTGAGGCTGTTTATCATGGTAACGAGCTTTTCAAGACGTGAATTGCTAATGATAATACCCAAATGAATATCCGTCACCAGCACGGCATGTATGTTCCGCGTGATGTTCTTTTTGTGAGGAATACTCATTTCCACCTCAGTGATTTTCGGCAATCGTGCATTGATATATCCGAAGACGACCATCACCAAAGCAAAGAGTGATACAAACACTGCGACAGCCTGCCGCACACGAAGTACGTGTGATGTGATGAATTCGAAAAAAACGCCGGATATACGGGCAAGGAGAAAAAGAATATCAGCGAGAAGAAAACCGAGAAAAAGATACAGAAACATGGCAAGATGAAACGATCCGATCCATATTAGAAGATCGCTCGGTTTGCATATTGCAGCCCTTTCCAGAAAGCGCCCTGAAATGTAGGAGGATACAATCAGCACAAAAAGCACAGTGTATACGTACCGCAGAGCACTGCCGCGGGGAATTGCCTGAAGGCCGCGAATGTAGACATAGTAGTTGCCAAGACCGTACATCGTGAGAAAAATAGTAAAAAAAATCAAAAAGCTTTGAAGCCGCATGCACATCTCCTCTCCCGGTGGAGTGTTTCCCCTGTGAGTATAGCGCAATAGATATCAATCATCAGAGATTTGGGAGTGAAACACATTACATTAATATGGAGTATCCAGAAAAGTATCTTCAAAAAACAACCCACATTGTATTTTCCCGTCAGCATACACTGCGATTCCTGGACCATGTTTACGGTTATCCTTCCACCCCCCCATATATGTTGAACCAGTTTTCCATGTATAGGTTCCAAAACCGCTCCGGCGCCCAAAATTCCATTCACCCACATAGCTCGATCCGTCAGGCCACCTCATGGCACCACGACCATGCATTTTCCCATTATGCCATTGCCCGGCATACGAGGAACCGTGTTCCCATCGTATGCGCCCTCGCCTTTCAGGAATAAATCCTGTTGCGCGAACTCCGCTGTACCACCCGGTATACACCCCTCCGAGTGCAAGTACCGTACCATATCGCATAAAGCCTTCAACTTTTTTAAAAGCTATGGCAGAAGATGAAATGAGTATTCCCTCATTGAAGCGAACTTTCTTCACTATGCCATCTGAAGCGATAAAAATCCCTTCACCATGTGGCATCCCATTTTTAAATAGCCCCTTGTATTCACTTCCGTCAGAAAAAAGCGAGCGACCCTCACCATTTTTCATATCATTTGCCCATCCTCCCGAAAAAACCGAACCATCTGGATAGTGTATACTACCCATGCCATTTTTGATGCCATTGTGGAAACTTCCGCAATACATGGATCCATCCGGATAGACGGCTTCACCTTCTCCATCTCGACAATTACCGGAAAGGCATCGCGCGCTGCTTCCGCTGAAAATATCTTGAATGGAAATGATAAGTACGATAGTCACAATACTTATTATTGCAATCATAACCGATTGAGATGAACGAAATGTATTTTTTTCTTGCATATAAAATTTTTTTATGAAATGAACGGTGTTTTCTGATATATTATCGGCATAAGTGAATTGACTGATGATGTATCTCGTAATATACTGTAACTCATCAGGAATATTTTTTTTAAGGTGCATGCGATGAATGAACACATACAATTCACCAATGAAAATGGAAAGCATGATGCACATGATGTGGTGGTATATGCACTGTCCACCTGTGGTTTCTGCAAAAGAGGCCTTGCGTTTCTGCGCTCGCACTCCGTGAAATTTCGCTATGTGTATGTGGATCTTTTAGACTATGATGCCAAGCAGGAACTGAAAGAGTCTCTATCGAAGAAATACAATGAAAGAATTGCGTATCCCTATCTTGTGGTGGATGATGTCAAAACATGCGTCGGTTTCACCGAAGAACGATGGAAAGAGCTGCTTTCGTTATAAACAAAAAGGATTAACAATTATGAAAACGATTGCACAGACCCTGCAATTCATGAAAATGGTTGCCGCACATCAGGGCTGGGAACTCAACCCGGATAACGAATTCATTCAAATGCTTGCGGAAGGGCTTACTGTTAACTACAACCGCTACGGATATTATTCATGCCCGTGCCGCGACGCAGATGGCATTCGAGAGAAAGACAATGACATCATCTGCCCCTGCACATACTGCCGTCCCGATCAGGAGGAATTCGGTCACTGTTACTGCGGTTTGTATTTTACCAAAGAATTTTACACAAGTGGAAAAAAACCTCACTCAATACCAGAACGCAGACCACTTAGATAGCAATGCACCCCTGTGATGGGCATTAATTTTTTTTTGATCCAGAAAAAAGAACGCGCACCAGGGATATTGGTGCGCAATCACAGCACATACTATTTCTCGTCTTTATTACATCGCCGACAATCTGCTTCGTCTTCTGTTGAAGAGATAGAATCCTGCAAGCGCGATGCCAAGAACGCCGATTGAACCGAGCATCATTACCGTATTGCCGGAACGCGTGCCAAGTAGATACGCGGCAATTCGTGAACGCTCTGAATTGCCAATCTTCTGGAGACGAATTGATCGAATCTGAATATTGGCGTCTTCAACAGGATTCCGATCGGGCTTGTACATATCGTTTGTCCAGGTGAGATAAATCGTCGTCGGCCCGGTGATGTCCAGTACTGCTTCCCCTCTCTGCCACTGTTGCGCATCCGCGGGAATGGAAATCACCCCTTCAGCACCATCGTCGGTGTTCACGTGCACACTGAAGCTGGTAAATTCTCTGGGTACTACGCCATAATTCTTCGCCTCGACAATGACCCGATACTTGCCTGCTTTGAGATTGCTGTAGTCAAAACCGATGCACTGATTGGCCCAGTATGTCCGCACCGAATTGGCATCCCAGAAGAATCGCCCGTCAACGTAGGAATACTGATGCGCGTTTCGGCGCATACCCATCCGTGGCGCATGGGTACCATGATATCTGAGCGCAATCTTGCGAATATTGATGTTCGCATCATAAACTCCCTGCCTGTATGCATCGTTTGTCCACATTAGCTTCAATTTATTATCACCTTGTTCAAGAGACACCCACAGACCGTTCGCCTGGTTAGAAGTGTCGGTTGCTTTCACCAGCACACCGCCGATATCTTTACCGCTGGTTTCATTGGTCACCTGAACATTGAAGTGGGAATAGAAATCAGGCAAAGGCCCGAAGATGTTTTTCGCGACAATCCGCAAGCGGTACCAGCCGGTTTTTTCAACGCGCGCATTTACAAAGAGCACCTGATTTGCCCATGCCGTCCAGATACCATCCTGAAAACGGTTTACACCGTATCGCGATTTGATTTGTTGGATTTCGTTACGATAGCCGGCAATTTCATTTTTAATTTCTTCCTGACGGTTCGCGCGGTTTTCGGAAACTTTTGCCTTTCCTTTTTCGTTCGCCTGATCAGGAAGTTCTTTGCTCAGATTTTGATATTCTTTTCTGAGGTTGCGGATCTTTTCGCGGAGCTCTTTGATCCTGTTTTGCGCCGCTTTGAATTCATCTTTGCTAAAAAGTTCTTTCCTTTCAGCCGTGAACCACTTGCCCTGGCTCGTGTCGAGCGTAAGAGTAATTCCTTTGATTTCCTGATCCGTTGCACCACCTTCGTCCGTATCGGGCGCTATTTCCTGTGATGTTTCGCCGGTGCCGCTTTCAGCTCCCTCGCCGCTGCTACCACTTTCAGATGAACCGCTCACTTCACCTTCTCCAGAACCGGTATCACCCGATGCACCTTCACCGGAACCCGAACCACCTGTACCCTCATCTGACGCAGGAGTGGTTCCTTCACTTCCAGGTGTTGGAGTTTGAACAACAGTATCTGCTTGTCCATCAACCACTTCATTCGAAGCAATCTCATCGCTTCCCGAAGATGAAGACTCTGGAGGAGCAACAACCTGAGTTTCATCCGAGGTCTGTGCAGGCTGAGGATCCTCAGGGGTGTTACTGCCCTGTCCGCCAAGTTGCACTGGTGAATTATCCGGTCCTCCCAGCCCTTCTGGCGATGTTGTTGATTCGCTTCCACAGGCAAATAGAATTGCTACGGTCAGCGATAAAAACATTAATACTAATTTGCGCATTACATGCCTCCTTTTAAGTGTAATTCACCGTGCGCAAAGGGAAGAAAGAACGATAACTCCTTCTTTCATTACTCTTGCGCCTGAATTATCTTAACAATAAAAATACAATTTTTAGGCGCAATCGTCAACAAAAAAAACACATATGGGCGAAAAAAATACAATTGCGGGAATACACCCCTCTCATCAATATAAATTATTTGATGACATTAGTCCATATTAATGGGTATTGGAAATATTTTCACCCCTTAATTAATTGTATTGAAATTTTTTTAATGTCTATTCATAGTTACACTATCATATAAAAATCGGAGGCAATCAATGAACTACACTCTTATAGAAGATGAGACACGTATTATTCTCACGCTTCAGGGCGATCTTGATATGCCGAATATTAAGTCATTCAAGGAATCTACTTTTGATATCACGAAGAACACAAACAAAGACCTCATGCTTGATTTTACGCATGTGAGCTATATTGATTCATCAGGCATTGGAATTCTTCTCACGCTTCATAAGCTGCAGAAGAGCAAGGGGAAATCGTTCAAAATTATCAATTGCTCAGAACACATTTCAAAAATATTTTCGCTTTCATCGTTGAGCGAAGTTCTTGGGAACACATAAAAAAAACCCCGGTGGGGTTCCGGGGTTAGAGGAGGTTCCTTCTAGTTTCAAGGAGGATTAAATGAAAAGAAAAATAGCATGTTCACATATAGAATATGTTAGCGCACAGAGTGGAAGGTTACAAAAATTATTTTTTTTATTGATTTCCCAGAAAAATTTTTGTATAATTTTAAAGAGATATAAGTCCCTCGTAGAAAAACTGTCTTGTTAGTACTCAATGTTGTATAGCAGAAACTAATAAATATCGGGAGGCATCCTTTGAAAAACAAAAACGCGGAAAACCATTTTATTGTCCTTTCACTGATTACAGGAGGACTTTTTATCGCTACGCTCATTGCAGGACACATTCTAAAGGCCGAAACAAACGATGAACTGTTCGATACTTCGGCCAATCAAGGATTTCTCATCAGTCAGGGCGTGATGGAAAAAATTGGTCAATTGAAAGGCACCGTTGACCTTGCTGAAGAAGCGGAATCGAAGGGATATAGAATAAAAAATATCCCTCAACAGGTATTTACTACTTTTGAAGTGGTAGCAAAGGGAGTTTCAGTCGCGAAACTGCCGGTTCCTCTTTCGGGGAATACCGCAGAAGGCGTGGTGTATATACACACCATTCTGCCATCCAATGCTCCCAGGGAAGGTTCCAGCGTATTTATCTGGAAAAATGGAAAACAGGCACAAATAAGCCGCGCAGCAAAAGCGGATAGCGAACTTGCGGTACAGATTCCCCTCGACAAAGGGGCGAATTATCTCAGCTTTTTAGTGAAAACAGGAAACCGGTGGTGGGGGAGAAGTCGTGTCATCCGCGTCGAATCGCCCGGCATTGAAGAAAAGAAAGATCCTGCTCCCATTCCTCCTCGTGATTTCTGGGATGAGGCAAAAGCAAAGGGATACAATCCCCCAAAGAAAGATTCCATCATCCCATTCTTAGGCATGACCATCACCTCACGCGGAAGAGTGATTACCGACATCCCCACTCCTCTCGCAGGAAATACCGATCAGGGCGTGGCAGATTCAAACATGCGACTTCCGGCTAATCTTGCTGGTGGCAATAATTCCGTATTCATCTGGAGTAATGGCGAAGAAATACCGGTCTCCAAAACCGCACGCAGTTCTCAAAGCCTTTTAAGTAAAATTGTACTTGCGCGAGGGTATAATTACGTATGTGCGGTCGTGAAAAACGGCCCGAAATACATTGGTCGTTCACCGATGATGCGTATCAACTCGACGGTAATGGCGTCTATCGCTCGCTTTGAAATGACATGGGACGGTCCGGGCGATATGGACCTGCATGTAGACAGCCCTGAACTCGGCTTTCATGTCTCCTTTGCCAGAACCAATATCGACCAGGGTGGTGTTCGCGCAAATTTGGATGTCGATAATATGAGCGGATTTGGCCCTGAAAATATCCGCATATTCTCATTGCCCGGGAAAACAAATGTCCGATGTTTTGTTAACTACTACTCTGGAGGCAGTGCTCCAATCGGAGTAACCATCAGGTATTATGATAAAAACAACAAAATGGTGAAATCGGAGAGCAAAACATTTACCGGAGCCGACAAACGGCCTACTGCGCAATTTAACGATAAGTCCTGGGTGACGGGAACCTTCACTATAGAGCCGTAATATACGAATTTCCATTTGTGTGTTTGTGTATTGACACATCACAAAACCGCTTTCTTCATCATGTACATCGCATAAAAGGAAGCGGTTTTGATTTGTATATGTGTTGCACAAGGGAACATCCCTTTACTCAGTTTATTGCGCTTCCCGGATACTCTGCCCCGATTGAAAACTCCTTGTTAAAAGGTGTGAACAACAACCTGAACATGCGCAAATGATATGAGTGACGCAAAAAAGGGGCCAGCAATATCATAAGACAAATATTATACCTGTTTGATCAATATTAGCCTATTTTACTCATCCACTTGTTCGTCTAATGGCGGGATGAGGCTTTCATGGAACATACTTTTTAAATTGACAAATTCATATAATATAAACTATTAGTATATAATATAATTCTGGTGATCTGGATGAATACCATGAATACATGGAAGAAACCGATTCTCATCACATTCATCTACGCATCCGTGCTTTTAGGCCTCACAGATTTTTTTCATACAGCGACCGGCGTGCAAAAATATCTTTTCGACTCCGATATTTTGCTAATAAAAGCATTTCACTGGCCCTGGTACCTGCCTCTTCAGATGGGTTGTATCGCGGTAGGTGCGATGGTGCTCTGGGTATTGGCCTACAATCTCGGATTGCATGCAATTATGCCGCAAAACGAACATCGAAATATTCAGCCGTTCGGTGCATGGCTTCCCCTTTTTGTAATGCTTATGATAATAAGCGGTTTTTTTATCGGATTCATTATGCTGACGTACGAATATCACCTTTCATTCTATTTGAGTGTTTACCTCATTTCACTTGTTTTCATAACGATTGCGTTTTCTAAAGATTATCTGCTTGCATTTTTGATTATGGGAATCGCAGGCCCCATGGCTGAATGGCTTCTTCTTTCTCCCTCTGTCGGGTATTATGAATTCGTGCAGAAAGACCTATTCGGTCGGGTACCCGGCTGGCAGCTTTTCGCGTATGGATGGGGAGGGATTTTCTTTCACTGGATATCCACCTCAATACGAAAAAAATAAGGGGGGATTCTGCATCGTAGTCGAATTTATCAGCGATTATTTTCCTGATCTAAATGAGAGATCAATCATTTCACCGCTTCGCATAACTTTTGATATCCCAAATGCATGATGAGATGATCCATCAAAATGATAGCCATAAACGCTTCTGCAACCGGCCACACCCTCGACACAATAGTAGGATCGCGCCGTGTCACTGCAGCCAGTTCGGCATTGGTGAGGCTTACTTTATCGATGGTTTTTTGCGGTTTTGCGATTGTGGGAGTGGGCTTCACGGCAAGGCGCACTACAATATCCTGGCCGGTGGTGAGCCCTCCGGTAATGCCGCCGGCATTATTGTTACTGAAAACAACCCTGCCCTCTCTAATTTCCATCTGATCATTATTCTGACTTCCCGTGAGATCTTTGACTTTCATGCCTGCGCCGAGCTCCACCGCCTTCACTGTCCCGATTGACATCATTCTGCCCATTTCTCCATCGAGTTTAAGAAAGACCGGCTCTCCCATTCCCGCAGGTACGCCGGTGGCAATTACTTCAACAACCCCCCCGCTCGAATCTCCGGCGTCTCTGATCGAAAGAATCTTGTCGTACATTGCGCGTGCCGATTCGAGGTGGGGACAATTCAACACCGGGTGTATTCCTTTTTCAGCAAGAGCGTCGATTTCCTTCTGTGAAAGCGCAGGCCGCGTAATATCCGGAACCATTTTTTCAATCTCAGCTATAACCGCCGCTTTTTCGAGAAAACGCATGCCGGGGCGTATTCTTCCCTCTTTGTAGACAATTGTGTAAATTGGATCGCTGTTGGTCCTAAATTCTTTGAAAGAGCGTACCTTCTCTTTGATTTCATCATAGGGCATTTCCGGCATACTCACGCCGGCAGCTTCTTTTACATAGGCAAAAATATCGATGTTGAATTTTTTCAAAATTTTCTTTGCAACTGCTCCAGCGGCAACAATTGTTGAAGTATATCTTCCGCTGAAAATGCCGGCGCCGATTGAATCATCCCAGTGGCCGTACTTCAAATACGATGCATACGAGGCGTGGCCGGGGCGCGGGGTGCGGTTTGTGACGCGATATTGCTCAATATGTTCGAAATGTCGGTCTAAATTCGGGATGAGAATTACGAAAGGAGTGCCATTGGTATATCCTTCGTTATGAAAGCCGGTCATTGTGTCCGCCGCGTTAACGCCACTGTAGATGATGGGAATATCGGGTTCTCGACGCGGCGAGGAAAGTTCACCCTGCCCTGGCTTACGCTGGAGAAGCTCTGTGTAAATTTCTTGCTCTTCGATATATAGTCCCACAGGAACACCCTGAATGTGCGTGGTCAACCCTTCCTGATACGAGCCGCCCGCAACCGTAACCTGGAAAAGGGTGCCATATCTGCAGCCAAGCATAAACTCCTCCTCGAAAATTTTTACGTTTCTTTATATAGAAACAACGCCATGTAAAGAGGCTGACACCTTCCACGTCAATACAATTATTTTCAACTTTTTTTCGTTATTTTGTGCCGATTAACGGGAAGATATCTGTTTCAGCGTTTGTTGAAAAAGCGATTCATCAGTGTGCGGAAAAAAGAGCGCCGCAGTATATTTTTCAGTGTAACCGCTTTGCGAACTGAGGTTAACATATGTCATTCGTGAAGCCGTTTTCAGCTGAAGTTCACGAGCAATTCTCGAAACGAGCAACAAGATAGAGCCTTTCAGCGAAGCGTTTCCAAGATACGTAAATTTTTCAACAGGCAGTTCAGGGAAAAGGCCAATTGAAATGGCATGATTGATATTCAGGAAACTTCCAAATCCACCCGCGATATATATCTTTGCAATATCGCGGAAAGATAATCCAGCATATTCCAGAAGCATCGACATTGCTGAAAAAACCGCTGCTTTCGCTCTCAACACATTTTCAATATCCTGTTCAGTAATCCAGAGCTCTTTTGACGTAGCAGAAATAAGTGAATCAGCAAGGAGGTAACGGGCTTTTCTGCCATCAACAGATATGGCGTTGCTTGGGACGTCACGAACAAGTCTTCCCGATCGGTCCATCCAGCCTTTATACAGAAGTTCGCTTACAAGCTCAATAATCCCGGAGCCGCAAATCCCTTTAGGTTTTCCGCCGCCTATCACAGTGAGAGTGGGTAATCCGGTATTCTTGTCTATTCCAACTGAATTCACTGCACCATCATGCGCCCGCATACCGCAGGAGATACCGCCTCCTTCGAATGCTGGACCTGCAGAGCACGCACAGGCAAAGAGAAACTCACGATTGCCCAGCACAATTTCACCATTCGTACCCACGTCGATAAACAGCGAAACTTCTTCTCTTTGATGAATGTCCGTGCAGAGAATGCCTGCGGTGATATCGCCACCGACATAGCTTCCAACCGCAGGAGAAATATATACTGCTGCATTCGGATTAATATTCAACCCCACATCGCGTGCGGCATATATTTCGAGTGAAAGAAAAGCAGGTGTATAGGGGGCGAGCCTGAGGTATTCCGGGCTGATACCCAGAAATAAATGCGCCATGGTGGTATTTCCAGAAATAACAGCCGAAAAAATATCATCAGAAGAGATACCGGCCTGCTTCACTGCACGCATCAAAAGCCGGTTAACTGAATTTTGTGATTTCTTTCTAAGCTCCTCCAGCCGCTTTCCATTGCGCGCATAATTGATGCGGCTAATGACATCTTCTCCGCAGGAAATCTGTTCATTGTAGCCTGAGGCACATCCAGATATCTTGCCAGACACCAAATCAATAAGTGCCACCGAAATGGTTGTGGTGCCAAGGTCAATTGCAATTCCAAAATTGAATTTCGATTCGGATGCCTTTTTAATGCCACACACTCTGGCAATCCTCTCTTTGCGGTGCACCATCGCAGTGATTGATCCCTGTTCCGCGCGAAGAGAATGCGGAAGCAGCCGAATCGCGGTAATATCCCATGATATGTGTGAAACGTTAATCAGATTTTGAATTTTGACATTTGTCCGTTCCAGATCGGGAAGTGCATCTTCGGACTCAGGTAAAGGGATGTCGATGATTAGAGGCGAAACAATTGGTTGATCTATCATATCTGGAGAAAAAGAAAAGGTTTCCAGGCTTGAGGAATCGTTGTCATCATCCAACGAAAAATCGTATTCATAAAGTTCAACCCGGCAGAGTGATGCACCAACCGCTGTTTTGCAGGCAAGTACGTAATTTTGCGGAGAACCTTTAGGAGGTTTTTCGTATTGAACGATTCGACCTTCAAGGACTTTTACAAGGCATCTGCCGCAGGTACCTTTGCCCCCGCATGGAAGGCTAATTTCGATTCCTGCGCGGCGCGCGGCTTCAGAGATAAGTACGGTCTCATCAACATCGAC
>DYLV01000053.1 GCA_020721925.1 Leptospira biflexa | reverse complement strand
CCCCCGCCGACCTCCATAAAACCGAGAGAAAGCCCATACGCAATCGTGCCACTCGAATTGTAGAATTGGACAGTACCGGTGGTATTTCCTTCAATGTCAATCCTGTCGAAAGGCGGTACCCAGAAAAGTGAATGCGATACCGCAAGAAATCCATCATATACCGGAAAAGCTGCGGTGATGTTTTCAAATCGTGAATCAAGGATGAGCTCCTGGTGCATCAATGAGAGAACCGGGAAGCGCAATGTACCGAGTCCGGCTGGATTATAGTATACCGAACTTGCATCGCCAACCATGGCGGTAAACGCTTCACCCATTCCGAGTGCGCGCGAACCCACGCCAATTTCAAGAAAATCTGCGCCCGAAGTCCCTGCGCTTCCCGCGGCATAAACAGACTGCGAAAAAAAAATGAAGAATGCAACAAACAGGGATATTGTGCGATAAATCAGTCTTGCCGTTCGAGAACCACTGCGGATAAAGTGAGAAAATGATGATTTTTGATGGTGTATTGCAGCATCGCGAAATCCCCCTCTCCCATAAAAATTGTGCACAGGATATTCCCTGCTACGAGTTTTTTTATTTTCAGCATACACGTATTATTTACCCCGAAACGGTCCGAATTGTACAAAAAAACATTTATTCATGAATCATATTCACATATTCAGAGAGCAATCCGTTCAGGGAAATCGCCGTATTTTTATCGATAGCCTTCATGGTAAAAAAATTCCCTGTTTGCGCGGTATACGAGGTAACGAATTTCATGATTTCGGTACGTGTATCGGCCGTGCAAAATAGAAAAGATGAGTACGGGTCGATGCTCACCACCGCTGTTTTGGCTTGAAAAACGGATAATAATTTATCCACAAAAAAAGAAAATAGATAACTGTTTTCGGGGGTACGGCAGGGTGTGAGTCGAAGATACATAACCGACCCTTCGAGTATTTGACAATACAGCGTATAGTAGTAATCAAGAATCGAGAGAGCTCCGTCGATTGATCCCGTGCAATAATCCGATACATTTGGATAGAGGAGATTTTTATATAGCGCCAAATGAAGTGAAAGCTTCTCACGTATTTTTGCGAATATTTTTTCTGCACGGGAGGCTTCTTTTTCTTTCATGAGTATAATCAAAACAGTCGGAATGGTCGGTGCAATACCGGGTAAATTCCTTTGACATTCTTCGAAAATACTGTCACGTAAAAATTCAAGAGAAAGCAAATACAATATCCCGGGCACCTGATTCCCCTGTTCAGCTGCGAACCTTTTTTTCAGGTATGGGTCTTTTTCAATCTCCCTTGGATGAAGGAGTATACCCGCACGGCTTTTTATCGTTTTGCGAAACAGTTTTTCATCAATCTCAAGTACGAGATTCTCGCGGTTGAGCTGAGTGATATGATTGATGCGGCATGCAAAAGATTTTTTTTTGAAATCATAGGCGAGTATGGCAAAATGGGGGAAACCCATAGAATCCATTTGAGTAAATATTTCAAGTGATAGCTGCTGTTCAATTTCAGAATCGAGCATTGAAAATGGGTCGAAAGCACAATATGCGCTCTCCCGCCAGTACAGGTTTGATGCCCGATAGAAAAGCTTTTGATATTGATTGAGGATTTCTTTTTCCGCCTCACGCTGGAGATCACGATCTTCCACGCAATGCGAAGTGACACGGCCTACCAGCTCTTTGAATTCGCTGTCAAAGGTCTTTTCGCGGATTTTATCCAATTCGGATAAGGTATTTGTATGAGAGACTTGATTTTCCTCATGTTCATCTATCATATAATTTCTTCCGGCATTGCCTGCATGTGTATCGCATCATCACAGGAATATTGAATTCATGACAAGATTAGTATAAATAAGTTATCGTGAAAGTTCAAGCATTTTTTCAAGACAGTACACGCCGCGTTTCCGGGTATCGGGATCAACCGTTATCACTGTTTCTTCTTTCAAAAGCGCATCGTACAGGTTGTGTAAATTGATCTTTTTCATATTTGGGCATACCAGCGCGTTTGAGGGCAAGATATACTCGATATGCGGTGCTTCCTTTTTGAGGCGATAGATCATCTCTTTTTCAGTGCCGATAATGATCTGTGTGGCGGATGTTTCTTTTACGAATTTTATCATGCCCCCTGTCGATCGAACCTCGTCGGCAATATCGATTACCTCAGCGGTGCATTCCGGATGCACCATCACAACCGCATCGGGATATTTACGTCTTGCATCAGTGAGTTCTCTCGCGGTCAGATGCTCATGGGTTGGGCAGAATCCCTCCCACAGGATGATTTCTTTTTCGACAAAACGGGATACGTAATTTCCCAGGTTTTTATCCGGTACAAATATTATCTTCTCCGCATCAATCGCGCTGACAATCTTTACCGCATTGGCAGAGGTACAGCAAATATCCGAAACAGCCTTTACCGCGGCAGTGGAATTAATATAGGTCACAACAGCAGCATTCGGATGTTGTTGCTTCAATTTGCATACGTCTGAGGCATCAGCCATATTTGCCATCGGGCATCCAGCAGATGGATTCGGCAAAATTACCTTTTTCTCTGGTGAAAGCATCGCGGCGGATTCTGCCATAAAATGTACGCCACAAAATACGATTATTTCCGCTTTGGTATCGGCGGCAATTCTGGCCAGCTCCAGAGAATCACCTCTATAATCGGCCACATCCTGAATTTCTGGACGTTGATAATTATGTGCCAGAATTATTGCGTTTTTCTTCCGGGCAATTTCCCGAATTTCGTGTACCAGGTTCATTGTATTGTTCCATGTGATCTTATCACCATTTTATGGGATTAATGCATGTAGGGCACGTTCGGGGAATTCTGTCAACAATTCATTTCGCTACACTTATATTCTCAATTGATCGTATATTTTTTCTTTACAGGAAAAATAGCGCACACTACGATTGCTGGATACATATACGATTCCACCAAACGAGGTGTGTTGTGGATTTTTTCGGAGATGAGTCTCTTATTGCATACATACGTGCCCGAAAAAAACAGGGGCATAAACCGCAAGACTCTGTTGAATTTTCACATAAAAATCGCGATAACAAAAGTAATTCACATAACGCGCCTACTCAGAAAAGAACATCCTTGATGAGAAAAAACGCATTGCGTGTTACAGAAAAGCCCTTCGCCGATTTCTTTCTCCTGCTCTTTTTTGTAATTTTCGGTTTTTTCCTTCGACGGGCGCTTTTTATAGGCATGAGCTGGTCAGATGACTACGATTATGCGCAACTTGCGGTTATGATTATTGAAGGGCGATTCAATCCGGTGGATGTCGGCACCTACAATCTTTACGCATGGCGTTTTGCGATGATTTATCCCCTTGCTCTTTTTTTTAAAGTTTTCAATTCCACTTCGGAACATGTAGCGACATTATGGCCGATCATTGCTTCACTCGGCACATCAGTTGTTCTTTTTTTTCTTGGAAAAAAGCTCTTCGACTCAAAAACCGGCCTTGCTGCGGCAATACTTCACCTGCTCTATCCCTCCGATATTCTTTTTGCTACTTCCATACTCACCGAAACTCCTTTTAATTTCATCATATCGCTATCCGTACTCGCATTTGTATATGGCGAATACAGCACGAAATGGTATATAAAACTGTCTCTTTTTTTTGTATCAGGCGCTCTGCTATCCCTTCTCTTATACGGTCGTCCCTACGGCATTCTTATCCTTGGCGCCTACGGCGCATTCATGCTTATGAAATATATCATCAACCTTCGATATGTTGCACTCATTGCAGGTTTCCTGTGCACGCTGTACGTAATCGAATACTTAATTCACGAGCAGACTGGGCGATGGCTGGAAAATTTTGCTGTCATGAAGCGGATGCTTGATCCCTATTTTTGCCCCACCAGCAATATTGCAGAACATCTTGACTATTATCGAAAAGTGCTTTTTGAAAGCCGATTGCATCATCCGTACATGTACCTTTTCATCATTGGTTCGACTGCTTTATTGGTTCCAGCTATCAGTGGAAATATAAATCCCACCGAAAGCGCGGCACAGAGGAATAATGGTTTTTTTATAATCTTCTGGTTAGCTTCAATTCTTCTCTACATTGAATTTGGCTTTATGAATTTCGATCACATGACACTCATGCACAAAATGGAACGCTATCTGACAATTATTTCCGCTCCTCTGTGCCTTGGTAGTTCGGTATTCATTGCACGTTATGCCAATCGATGGTCGTTTGTGCTCACTGCTTTCCTTTTTGCAGTCATCGCACTATGGTGGTATGCATGCATCATGCCGGACTCGCTTGCACAATCCCTCTTCAGGTTGAAATAAAATGCTTTTTCAATTGAAAAGAAATTCGAATACGAATGCATCAATATCGCGAGGGTATCTGATGTCTATTTTTATTATAATAACAACCGTGTGCATTTCAGGGTGTTTTGATTACACCCTGCGGGTTGGATATATGGGATTGCATAAAAAGCTGTTATTGCTGGACAACCCCGAAGAATTTAAAAAACTCGATTCCGCATCCCTGCGATCATATCCTGCTCCTTCTGCTCCTGTAATCCGTACACTCCCGGGCGGCACAAATCTTAAACCGTTACAGTTTAAAAACAACTGGTATCAGGTAAAAACGCCGGAAGGGCAGATCGGGTGGGTGTATCAATCTCAGGTGTACAGAATCCCTGTGTACAATGCCATATACAATCTTCAGTACTCCAGCAACGACAATCATGCGCTTATCATCACCATGCCGCTGATTATCATTTTGCTTTCGATACTCCTCTTCGCGAATAATAAACTGAGTCGAACAATCATCGTTCCTATTCTGCTTCTTCTCATCCTTATCAATGCAGTCTATATTGTCGGCATGGAGCGCGCCAAGCTGCACCGACACTCGCATGCATTTAAAAAGTTTTCAGAATATCTCAAGGACAAGCCAGCAACCATCTTTGCAACGGATTACCTGTGGACGAATAGAATAAATTTCTGGACAGGCTACACAAGGCATTTTTCGTATTATTATTCACGCAAAGCACCTCACTATAATGCGGAATCGCGCATACGAACGCTTCGCGCTGACACCGATTATCATTCCCTTCGGGGAGTTTTTATTGTTGTCGATTCGCGTTATCTGGAGCATGCGGCCAGGCAGTGGACGGTTCCCGAATTTATTCTTTCGGGCAATTACCCATCAAATTGGTCATTGGTTATGGAATCCGGCAGCGCGAAATTGTTCTATGCACGATAATGTGAGTTACCTGATTGGCAAAAATTTCAAGGTATCTCTTCCTCATCGTCTATGTTCTCGCAATCGATGATGTCGAATTCAACCCTTCTGTTGTAGCGATGGCGCCCGGTAGTGAGATATTCTTCACTCGGGACACTTTCACCCTTGCTTATAAGTTTGTATCTAAATCTGCTCAGCCCGAAATTAATCAATACGCGCTTGATTTCCCGTGCCCGCCGCAATCCGAGTTTCAAATTGGCAGACTCCGTGCCCCTTGAATCGGTGTGGCCGGTAATCTTCAAACACAGAGAAGAATTGCCCCGAAGCATGCGAACGATCTTAAAAAGATGCGGCATTTCCTTCATCGGAATTTCCGATGAGGCAAAATTGAAATAAATTGTCCTAAACGTAATTTTCTTCTGCGCTTTCTCGATGGGCACATCTTCTAATTTGTATTTGCGCAGAATGATTATTTCTTTTTTCATTTCGCCGGGTGAAGGAATGTAGCTTTTGCGAAAAGGCTCGTATTGTTCATCATTCGCATCGAGCACAATTCCCTTCGCTTCGGCGGGAACTTTAAGCTCAAGCATTCCCGCCGCATTGCTCTTTTTTTCGATTCGCTTTACAGCCATTTTTTCGTCTTTTGACGGTGTTTGTACAGCAATGGAAAAATTCACTGAAATGGGCGCTTTCGATTCTTGATCCCGGACTGAAAAGATAAAACCAGTATCGGGTATTCTAAAAATTTTTGGAGAAAGTGTGACTGTATATATATCGGTATTGCCATTGCCCCCGATTCTGTCGGAGCAGAAAAAAACAACGCGGCCAATCTCGGTGATGGTGAGATCATTGGAATCGGAATTGACCGGCGCACCAAGATTAATTGGAGTGCCGAACTTTCCATCAATAAAACTGACGAAATAGATATCCCAGAGTCCGTGTCCGCCAGGCCTGCTTGAAGAAAAGAAAAATCCCGGTTTGTTGTTTGATTCCATTAAAGCGAAATCGGAATAACCGGAGTTAATCGGCTCCGGAAGAGGCTCTACATCGACAGCTTCATCCCCGGACAATTTCGCGAGAAATATTTTTGATTTCTCAATATTGTTTCCGGAATACCGGGAAAAATAAAGTATTTTTCCATCCCTGCTGAGCGAGGGAGCCCTCTCGTTCTCCGCTGTATTCACATCACCCTCAATATGTTCGGGTTCGCTCCACCGACCATCCTCGAGCTTCGATATATACAGGTCATTGGTATAATAATATACCTTCCCCGATTCTTTTGGTGGGCGGATACTTCCTTCCCTGTTTGAAGAAAAAATGATTGTTTTCCCATCGGATGAAATGTATGGGGTTTGCTCATCAAACGAAGTATTTAATTCCGTCAATGGCTGAGGAAGACTCCATGCGCCGTTTTTATAAATGCTCATGTAAATATCGCTGCTGTCTTTATTGAGCGGTCGGATGCTGAAAACCATACGAGAACCATCGGCCGTAATGGTTGGATAAAATTCATCTCCCTTGCCGTTGATTAATGAACCCATATTCGAAAGTACCATTTCGGTGTTTGAATGGTCTATGATATCCGCCATCAATAGCGTTGAAAACATCAGTATCAATGTAAAAAAATACCATAGGCGGATTTTCATCATCATCCTCCCGTTCGGGCAATGAGATAGTTATGCAGTATCTGTATTTATTTCAATTGGCACTCATCATGCTTTCACAATATATTTAAAAACGTCAATTATTATTTTGTGAAATACCATGGCCTAAGATCAATGCATTAAATCAGAAAGATTTCACGCAACACCTGATAATATGCATTGACTTTTTTCATCATGGAATCATCACCGAATATACAATCCGGATGGAATTTTTTCGCAAATTCATAATACCGTTTCTGCAGAGATTTTCTACTCGGATTGTGCAAACCAAAAAATTTCATCGCCTCTTCGACTTCCCCTCTGCGTAAGGAATACAGAATCACACCGCGCTGGAGCTTTGCAAGGACTTCGCTTTCACCGAACATGATATTGTCAGGATTGAGATAGAAATCTTCCATTGGATTAAACAGTATCGAATTGTCCCTCATGCGCGCATAGCGATGATGATAGTCGCAGAAAAGGCCGTTTGTTGTCGGGATTTCACAAAAACGCCCCTCGTCGGCAAAATAGTACACGCAGCGTGCAGTGGATGGAATGGCGACCATCCGTATCCGCATAATATCGAGATGCAGATAATGCATGGAACATATCGGATTGCGCCGGAGGGTATATAAGGCATGAAAAAGGGAAAAATGCAGTGAGTACAATTCTTCTCCGCATTCATGCAGCATGTTGACATCCATAAGATATTTTAATAGTTCGACTTCGGTTACGGGGTGTGTGCGCGCTAATAAGTAATCGGCCAGCTTTCGAAGATCGAAAGGGATTAAACGGAATTTATTTTTCATTGAGGTAGACATTAAAATACAGATACTATTCGCCTAAAATCATTTTCAAGCACATAATGTCATTCGTGCATACTTAAAATATAAGAAAGTGACAGTGTGCCATAATACATGGGAAGTATTTTCCTTGACCTTGCATATACTCTGTTGCGATAATGAACACAGGAGAAACAAGATGGCGCTTAATGCAATCGAATTTCCGGAGAATTCTCCATGGATTAACTCCCCTCACCCGCTAACCCTTAATGAATTGAAGGGAAATGTGGTCATGCTCTGTTTCTGGAATTTTTTTTCCACATCCTGTATACGCGCCACACAAGACCTTCATCGCATAAAAAATGCGTTTTCAGATCGTCAATTTATAATAGTGTTCATACATTCTTCACAATTCGGGGGAGCGATATCGACCGAACATGTTGCCCTTGCCACTCTACGCCACGCTATTCGTTTTCCTGTCATGATTGACAATACCCTTGATGTGTGGAACAGCTATGGAATATATGACTGGCCGTCCTATGTCATCATCGATGCCGAAGGCAATATCATGGGATCTCTTTCAGGAGAAGGCAAGGCCGACCGCATCATCCATGCAGTCGAACGCGCACTTGAAGACGGTGCTCAAAAGAATATTTTGCGAAAATCGGCCCCGTCGTTGCAGAGTCAACTCGGCCCGCCGTCGCTTCTTTCTTTTCCCGGTAAAATCGAGATTGATCGTGAAAAAGGCCATCTTTTCGTAAGCGATACAGGACATCACCGAGTGCTGCATCTGTCGCTCGAAAAAGAAGATTCTGCCCGGATTATTGCCGAATATGGCGGCAGAGCGGGTTTTAGAGACGGAAGGACCATCCGCGCTAATTTCAGATCACCAATGGGGCTGTGTCTGCTCGAGGACACGCTGTATGTTGCCGACTCAGAAAATCATGCCATCCGTGCGATTGACCTTAAAAATCGCGAGGTGAGTACCGTTGCGGGCACGGGAATGGCAGGATTTACCCCTTCCTATAGTGGAAATCCTCAAAAAATCTCTCTAAATACGCCCATGGATATTGTCGCTTCAGATAGATATCTTTTCATCGCCATGGCTGGACTTAATCAGATCTGGCAGTTTGATCTGGACAATAATTACATTTCAAACTTCATCGGAAGCGGATTAGAAGGAAATTTCGATGGCCCGTTCAGCGCTGCAAGTCTTGCAAAACCATGCGGAATTTCCATTATCAATCACATGTTGTACATCGCCGATGCAAACTCTTCCGCTGTTCGATCCGCAGATTTAAAATCACATATTCTTTCAACATTAATCGGCAAAGGATTATACAGTTTTGGCTATATCGACGGCCACTTCTCCGATGCGCGTATGCTGCATCCAACTGGAATTGAGGCAATAAAATCCCGTCTATTCATTGCCGACACGTATAATAATGCCGTCAGGTTTTCAGAGATTCCCGGAAACGTTATACGAAGCCTCATTGGGCCGAAACCGGACAGCAGTCTTGCCATAATTGAAAATTCGGAACTCATGCCATTGTGCGAGCCGAATGACCTGGTGTACTATAACGGGAAACTCTATATCGCCGACAGCGGCAATCACCAGATTCGGCTATTCGACATCAGCAGACGAACATTGAGTGACATGGATATTTCATAAACGCGCGTCGCTGAATGCCTTCGATACTGGACAATTCCTGTTCCAATTTCCTAACACCGGGTATCTCTATGTTTTGTTGTTACTATGGTCATCAAGCATTATTTTAGTTTGATATGTAATTCCATCCCCTTTGCGTATTCGCACGCGTGTATATCGCACAGAGGGATACCGAAGGAATGATTCCATGATTATTTCATATATTACAATAAGCGATGCCGCGACAACTATAACTGAACAAATTGCGATGAGCAATATAAGAAAAATATCTGAATAATCGTAATCCTGAATAGCAGTGCCCGGTAAGAATTTATCCAATATACATGTGATTGTATAATAGCCGAAAACCACAAGCAACATAAACACTGCGGTATAATTCATATACAGCACATGCTTCCCGTATTTTTTGGGGATGCCTCTGAGGGGGTGCACGGCGATCTTCCCAAAGAATTGCACTCCCCTTTTTCTCCATTGTGCAGCTTTTTTTCTGAGCATGCGAAATACCATGATTGCAAAGATAATTCCCACCACGGAAGAAAACGAAGTGGTGAGAAGAGCACCTGCAATGATTCCAAGCAGAATCGCGAAGATGAGAATGCCTGCGACAATCGCCAGAAAAACGACAACAGGTGCGGTGAGACCCGTCAAAACCGCAAGCAGCGTTCCACAAAACATTTTCAAAGAGCTTTGAAAAAGATCGAGATAATCATCAGGATGCAGCGTGAAATATTCCCATTCTGCTTTGTATGCTTCGTTTGAAGAGATGTCGAAATCTTCCGCGAGTGATTGCGCGCTTTCGCCCGGTGACATATTTCCTTGCCGGTAATATGCAGTCCGAAATGCATCGTATTGCGCTCTTTTTGATTTGTCGGAAAGGATATCGTACCCTTCTCGAATCAAAATGAAGTTTTCGTAATTGAGAGGATCTTTTGTCACATCGGGATGCGTCTTTCTGGCAAGTGTTCTGAATGCGCTTCGGATTTTATCAATGCCTGCGTCGGGTGGGATATTGAGTATCTTATAATAATCTTTAAATGCAAACTCCTGTTTCATCACAATGACTCATTAAATCCATCTGGTTTTTCCAAACAGAATTCCCTTTGCGGATATCTGAAATCCGCCAGGTGATTCCACCACAAGCTCGCTTTCTTTCAGATCTTCTAAATATGCCTGAAGCGTTGATCCAGACAGAGCAAATTCCACTTCTAAATTGTAGAGTGAAATAAACCCTCCTTTTTCAGTCTTGTGATACAGATATTGTAGCAATGATAGCATCTGTGGATCCATCGTCATATCGCTTGTACATTTCAATGCGCTGGTATAAAATTTCTCTATGGTCGAAGCTTCGCACTCCAATCAAGACCCAGTAGAGAAGCCCGTTTGACAGTTTCTGCCCGTATTCTATTTGCAAAGCTTTCAGGATTGAATGCCGCATTCGGCAAAATCAAGGTAGCCTGAGGGTTTATCGCGTGAACACAATAATAATAGAATCCTTTTTTCTCTTCATGATACACATATACCGCAATAATGCGATAATCTCCAGGTTCGGCAATGGGAATCCCCCACTTCGAAATTGTATTGGCATTTGTATTCGATACGACAAAGACATTGCCCTGCACTGAAACTTCGCTTTTGAAGACTATTTCCCCCAGGCGGTTGTCGTGTACCTTGAAAAACAAAATCCGTTTTGTTTCGATACTCGAATACACAGGATCGGGAAGTATAAGTGGATTATCGATAGAGGCAATCCTCGTGCTATCAATTATATATGTGCGAATTTTTGCATCGCTCTTTGAATAATACTGCGCGCCGGTAAACAATGAATACTTAAAAAGCTGGTTATAAAACGCACGTCTGTTTCCGCGGAAATTTGCATAGGGGAAAAAGGCGCGTTCTTCCGCGATGATGGCGCACTTTGAAAACGACGGCGGGATAAAAGCGGAAGCGGGAAGAATGATTCTTCCCCCCGATGAAATATTGAAGGTTTTTCCATTTATACTTTGCACCCGTGTGAGAATATTTCCCTGAGTTACTGACAAAAGCTGTGGATGATTAAAAAACACAGTCAGTGTATCTGCGGCAAAAAGCGCCGCAGAAATAACGCTTGCACCAATAAGATAATAGAGCGACCTCATCACCATTGCCATGATTCTTCATTTTCGCAATAAACAAGGACATGGAGCAATTCGGATTTAAAACTTTCAATACAAATTTCATTTCAATTTTTGCTTGCAATTTTTTAATTGCTATTTAGTATATAATTATGATATCCAGAATCTTTCAAAAAATAAAAAATAATTTTCTCCGGTTATTCGGTTATCTTCTCGTTTTTTTTGGTGTTTTCATGCTCGTAGCAGGTATTGGAATCATAATCGAAGGGGAAAAAGATGATGGTCCTTCCGTTGCAATTTTTTCCCTGATATTTTTCATTCCTGGCACAGCGCTCCTTTTCATGGAAAAAAGATCCAGGCGTCAGGTGGAACTGATGGATACCATTGCCAGCGCGGTACGTTTGTACCGCAGAATAAAAACAGAATATCTTGCTGTCAAGCTTGGAATCACGGTGCATTACACTGAAAAGCTTATTTTAAAAGCCGTATCGCAGGGGCTTATAGAGGGTAATTTCGACAGAACCACTGGCGAGTTTTTCATCAAAGATGCTGAAAAGCTTACTGTGAGTTATCGTTTTTGCCCTAGCTGCGGCTCTCCTTTCGACACAATATATCTTTACGGAGAGACAGTACGATGCTCGCGATGCGGAATGATTTTACACACAAAGGAGGCGCCAGATGGAAATTAGAGAGAAATTCGTGAAAGGCTATGAAGATAAAAGCTTCGCCGAGCTTGCCGCATCTCCTGTCGATGCGCTCAAGGGCATCAGCAAAAAGGATGCGCAATTGCTTTTCAAAGCTTTTCATATCAGGACCGTTGAAGACCTTGCAAAACTCAAGTTTGCCCGATGGGCACGCGAAATCTGCGAACTTGCTGACACCTCCCCCGACAGCGACATGTCTTCTTTCAATGATAAATTGATAAAAAAATACGAAGGGATAAGCCCTCTAAAGCTCGCAAAGGCACCCGTCTGGGCATTGCAGGGAGTAAGTCAGAAAGATGCCGCATGGCTTAAGAAAGCTTTTGCGATTAAGACCATCCGGGATTTCGCCTCTCTCAAATATATCGCATGGGCACAGGAAGTCGTCGATCTGGCCCGACCTCAAACCGCTGCCGATAAACCGGTTGATGAAATAAAAAAGCCCATGCGCACAATTTCGATCCTGATCCTCGTAATCATACTTGCAGTTCTTGCAGTGATTTTCTGGCCGAACGTCAAATCGTTTATTGGACAGAATCCCATGCCGCGGGAGCGTGATCTACCACCGTTCGGTGACCAGATTGCTCCGGTATCGCACACGGCTGAGCAAAAAAGCGATGCGGAAATCGGAACAAAAGCAGAAGCGCAGAAAGAAAAGACAGTGGCGGTAAAACCTGAAACACCGAAACAACACGAACGCGTGTGCGAAAATTGTTATACGGTCAAATGGCGCGATACGTTTATCAGCATAAGCGAACGGCTTTCCGGAGATTGGAGAAATTGGCAGAAACTGTATAATGCAAACCGGGATGTGGTGAAGAACACCAGATTGCTCATACCGGGAACAGAGCTCAGGTTGCCCGATGGTTTTCAGCTCAAGTAACAATGCAATAAATCATTTGTTGTTTCCATACGATTTTGCGTCATTGAGGCGCTGGAGAGCTTCGAAAAGGGCAGAATAATTGCCTCCTGCATTCCAGGCAACCCATCCTCGCGCGGCGGTACTTTCAACTGCTTCAATTTGAAGGGCAATATAGCCCGGCAAATCCGTTCCTGCGCGGCCGATATAGTAGGGAAATGCCTGAATGTACGCATGAATTTCAACACCGGGCTTGTTTTTCAGGCGCTGTAATCCTTTTTCAATGCCTTCACGCACGGTATCCCCGGGTTTTGCCATTCGCACATGGTCACCGGTAAAATGGCTGGGATACAGCATTGGATAAATGACATCCATATAATCTGCGAAAAGTTCAAGTTTCTGCCCCACATAATCGTTGTAATTAAATACAACTCTTCCAAAGACATCCGCCGATATTTTCAATCCATGAGCCTTTGCAATACCACTGAAATCGCGCAATAAGTCTGCGATAAATTCGTATTTTTTTCTTAAGGGATAGGGATATCCACCATCTTTAAAGCGAATGTAATCGAGCTGAATTTCATTGAATCCGGAAGAGGAAGCACTTTCAACAAGCAGGCGCAACCGCGCCATGTCCTGTTTTGGAATGGGTAAACGATCAAGACCATCTTGAAAACAGACGATGCGCGCTGCACAATACAAGCCATTGGAATTTAGAAGGGCAATTACATCTTTCTCAATCCTATATATATGACGTCCGTAAGGATGAACATCTATCACTGCCATATTTATTCCAAGGGGCATGCCCTGTGCGATAATCGAACGCATATATGAAAGATTATTAGCTTTTTTATTCGAAAAATATAGTCCTCGCAAGTAATTCTTCGTCCGGGGCGATGAGTTCTTCGGTGTGATACCGAAAGAATACCGCAATCCTGCCAGAAGGAGGATTCCGAGGAGGGCAATATGATATAATCGTTTATTATTCGATTTCATAATTTTTTCCTTTACAGGCAATTGTTGTTTGTAAATAAGTGAACTGTGCAAAATTGATATTGCAATAAATACATGAACATAAAACTCAGTCGCAATCGGAAGAACAAACAAGGATACCACAATGAAAAAAGCATGGTGCTCACTTATAATCTCCACGATGATTCTGTCTTCATCATGTCTTCATTTTACCGAAGGGGTCAATGTCGAGGATACTCCTTCTGAGAGCAAAGGATACATCTTCGGTTTTTTTGCCATGGGCACATATTATAAAAAGACCGTGGTCGCAGTATTGGAAAACACGTCAACCGGAAAATCTCGCTACATTTTATTCGCAAATCATCCCGGCAAACCGGATCCAACGGGTGCAGTGATTATTCCTGTCGATGAAGGCACATACCGCTTTGTTGAATTCATGGCATGCCCGGCGGTAAAATCTTTGTTTACCATTGAGTCACTTGATTGCACACCGCGGAAACCGGCTGGAATTGGTTCACCTGCACAAATTGCGCGGTCATTTACCGTCAAAAAAGGAACCATCGTCTATGCCGGTTCTCATACAGGCAACTCATACGGGAAAAACGGCGGCAAAGAAATTGAGTGGAGTACCGAATTCACAATGCACTCACCACAAGAAGTTCAAAAGCATATTCTTTCATTATTCCCGCGCTTTTCAACTTTGCCGCTCAAACATGCCTTTGAAGAAGCAATAATGCAATAATTTCATATGCCAATTCAATCAATTTGCTTCAGGATATTCGTTGACGATAGTCCTTCAGGTGTATTGAAAGCATTGTCTCCAATTTTTTCAAAAGCATCGTTGATGCGATTGAGGATTGCCGACGCATTCGACATGATGTTCGGCCTAAGCTTCATACTTGTGTCGTGAAGAAGAACTACAGATTCTCGCATCCTGCATGCAATTACAAGGATTTCCTTAACTACCCGGTCCAATCTCTCGTCTGGTTTTTGAAAAAAAGATACATGGCTTTATCAAACATGCTGATGGCGATTGAAATCATATACCGTGTTTCTACTCGTGCCTGATTGATATTGATTGCCGGCATCGAAGAAATGTAACTTGCGATATTCCTGAAACTCTCACCTGTTGTCTTTTAAAGCGCCTCGCACTTCATCATCATACCAAATAACAATATCAAACCCACCTGCCACTGTTATGGCAATACTCAGACAAATTACGATGATCTCCTGCTATTCGAATGGAAATTTAAATTCCGCAAGGCCTGTTTCGTCGCGCATTGCAATCATCTCTTTTTGCACGGATCGGTTAATGGGAACCCCGCGATTTTTTCGGGATAGCCAGGCTTCGTATTCTTTTTCCCCGGCAGTATATATTCTTTCCCTGCCAGGCGCTTTTTTTGAAGCGCGGAGCGCCCGGAGGATATTGCCGGCGATTTTTTTAAATTCATCAAGCTCGGTAAAAAATGATATGTTGATGGCTATGAAGAAATGACCCAGACGATATGGTACCTTTTTGCCATCGCTGAATCCTGAAAGCATCTTCAGGTAGGGGCCGCCCTGCAGAGCTGCAGAAAGGATCTCAACCACCGTTGCATAGCCATACCCCTTGTAGCCCGCTGTCTCTTCTCCGATTCCTCCAAGAGGCGTGAGCGCGGCTTTTCCGGTCACCAGGTCATCCAATACCTGTGCGGTATCGCTTCTGGAATTGCCTTCTCGATCGATGACCCATCCGGGAGGGAGATTTTTGCCAAGACGCTCATATACTTCAATTTTGCCGCGCTGACTTACCGAGGTGGCACAATCCAGAAGGAATGGGAATTCTTCATCGGTAGGTATTCCGAACGTGAGCGGATTTGTGCCGAGCATGTTTTCAACACCAAAGGTGGGGGCAACCGAAGGTCGTGCGTTAGTGCCGGTGATCCCGATCATTCCCTGTTCCACCGCTTTGAGGGGATAGTACCCTGCGATGCCATAGTGCGTGGAATGTCTCACCGCAACCATCCCCATCCCCAGTTCCCTGGCTT
>DYLV01000052.1 GCA_020721925.1 Leptospira biflexa | reverse complement strand
TTGCGGTGTACACATACCTTGCCGAAATTGTTGAAAAAATACTGCAAAAGGACTTTGAGGGGTTACACGCGGATAATTATCCCTTCGAATGCTATGCAATTATGGGAAAATGTATAGAAAATATCCCCACATGGCGCATCTGGTGGGGAGTACCGCCGGATTTGGAGCTATTGCTCACAAAATAACCCACCCAAAAACATTAAATCCCTCCCTCCCATTCCTCATCATACAAATGAGAGGGGGGTACTTTACAAACTCGCACACAACACACTGTTATAGTATTTTTAATTACAAGAAAACTCTCTAATAATCGACTGGCGCGATATACCCCACAAGACATGTACCTGTACCGTGAATATCACATTCTCCCAATTGACGGCGACCTGGTGGGATATAACATTCTACTGATCGTGATATGCATAAAACTTTTTTGCCTGCACGCTTGCAATGAACAGCCTCTTTAAATCCCCGAAAGCTTTGTAACATTTATCATATACCTCAAGCTAATGGTCTTACTTCGTTATATTCTTTAATTGGAATATTGTCACATCGAGAAATGATAGAGAGTTAAATTTTTATCGCGTAAATGAAAAAATTCATGTTGACTTCTGAATCGAGTATAGCCTTTAGAATCATGCATTCAATGTACACTTTTAGTAACGATAATCCCGTATAAATTGTATGCATCGATGGGCACCTCTAAAAACCGCTTTTATTATTAAATCACGTAAAAGAAAACGGTTTTTATCGATTATATTATGCCCACAAGGGAACATCTTCGCAAGACAGTTTTCAGAGATTCCCTTATTATTTTTTTGGACCAGGAATCATGGCGATAGTATCATCACGACCCACTATTACTCGCAAAGAGCTCGAAGGAGTGCTCGACTGTCTCATCAACGATGAACTTTCGAGAGGCGAAATTATTAAAACTCTCGAAAGTCGAGTTTCGGAACTGACCGGCTATAAATATGTGCTTGCAGTCAACTCCGCAACATCGGCATACCATCTTGCATTCAGAGCACTTGAGATTTCGCCGGACGATGAAATCATCATTCCTTCGTACTTCGATGCCGCCCCACTGGCAGGGTTACATCTATCGGGTGGCGTGCCAGTGCTCATCGATATCGATGCTGGTACCCTTTCCCCCGACATCAGCCTCTACCGTGAAAAAATATCCGAACGCACAAAGGCGCTTGTGGTGGGCCATGTCTTCGGCTTCGTACGAGACATTTCTGAGTTTCCCGCGCTGGAAAAAACGATTATTGAAGACATTTCCCATTCTATAGGGTCGGAACATTACGACACTTCCCATCAAGGGCGGGCACATATCGCCATTGCATCGTTTGCGCCTTCGATGCTCATGACTACCGGCAATGGCGCGGTGATCATGACCAACAATTCAAGGATGTATTCTCTCATGAAAGACCTCCGCGGCAACAGCGGCCACGCATCATGTCTCAATTTCGACTATATTATGACAGATTTTCAGGGCGCGATGGGAATCTCGCAAATCCACCGGCTTGGCGACCTTATCCGGAGGCGGCGTGAAATCGCCCGAATATATTATGACGCACTTAAGGTTACCTCTCACAAAACATTCTTTGCGTACAGCGACAATTTTACCTACCAATCTTTTCCGATCATCTTTGATGCGCCTGCCGAACGCGTGGAAAAATACTGGAAAAAGGCAGGAATTGAAATTTTTCTTCCAATTCCTACGCCTCTTCACATGTTCACCAGAGAAAAGTCTATGGATTTCCCCCATAGCGACAGACTATCGAAAAAACTCTATTCGCTTCCCATATACCCAACGCTGACCAAGAAGGAAATAGAAAAAATCTCCAGGTCTCTTTCATCATTCATTTGAGGTAATCGCAATGTTCGTGCTTACTATCGAGGAATATTTTTCATCTGCTCATCAGCTTCGGGGATATCGAGGAAAGTGTGAAAATCTTCACGGCCACAACTGGAAGGTCGTTATCTCTGTAAAAGGAGAGAAGCTGAATGAAATCGGTTTGCTTATTGATTTCGGTGATTTAAAAACTTTTTTAAAAACAATTATTTCAAAACTCGATCACACCAATCTAAACGACATACCGTATTTCTCCATTCACAACCCGAGTTCCGAACATATTGCGAAATACATTGCGGAGCAATTCATCGCAAAGATTGCAGAACAAAATCTTGCCCATATTTCCCTCGACTCGGTTACTGTATGGGAATCCGCCACCGCGCGCTGCACTTATTATCCATAAGTCATGATAAATTTCCTCACTCGTTCTTGACAAAACATCCCTCAAACACATACAATGCCCGGAAGGCGATGTGCCCGGATTCTTCCGTTTAAAAAGCCATCTCCATTTTCATGTCGTGCATAAAAACCATGCAAGGAAGAGGCCATGATAGATCCGAAACTCATCCGTGAAGATCTCGACCTTATCCAGAAAGTCCTTACACTCAGGAATATGGAAGGCGTAGTTGACCTTAGCACACTTAGAACCATCAACGAAAAACGTCGGGAGTTAATTACACAGATCGATCAGCGGCGCGAGAAAAGAAACAGCGTTTCAAAGGAAATTGGCATTCTGAAATCAAAAAAGGAAGATGCCTCGCACCTGCTTACAGAAATGGAAGGCGTTTCGGATGCCATCAAAGCAGCGGAAAACGAACTTTCCAAAATAAACGCGCTTTTCGACGATATGGCTCTATCCCTTCCAAACATCCTTGACGAATCGGTGCCCGCCGGGCGGGATGAAAACGACAATGTCGTCGTGCGCACATGGGGAGAAAAGCCATCGTTCTCTTTTGCTCCCCGCCCTCACTACGAAATCGGCGTTCAGCACGACATTTTAGATTTCGAACGAGGAGTGAAACTTGCAGGCACGCGCTTCTACGTGTACCGCGGCCTTGCTGCCCGCCTTGAGCGTGCGATTATCAATTTCATGCTCGATCTCCATACGCGCGAGCACGGCTATACAGAAATCTTCGGCCCTTTCATTGTAAACGACGACAGCATGATTGGCACCGGGCAATATCCGAAATTCAAAGATGAGTATTATCGCATCGAACGCGACGGTCTTTCGCTCATACCCACCGCGGAAGTGCCTCTCACAAATTTATATCGCGATGAAATCATCGACGGCGAAAAACTTCCCATCTACGTGACGATGCAATCCTCATGTTTCAGACGCGAAGCCGGTTCTGCGGGAAAGGACACGAGAGGGCTTATTCGTGTACACCAATTCCAGAAAGTGGAGCTGGTAAAATTCGTAGCGCCTGAAACGTCGATGGATGAACTTGAAAAGCTCACTGCCAACGCAGAAGAGGTACTCAAAAGGCTCAATCTTCACTACCGGGTTGTACTTTTGTGCAGCGGCGATACTTCCGCTTCCTCGGCGAAAACCTACGACATTGAAGTATGGATGCCGGGGCTCAATCGCTATGTGGAAATTTCATCCTGTTCGAACTTTCTGGATTACCAGGCGCGCCGCGCCCGCATTCGCTACAGAAAAGCAAAGGGCGAAAAACCTGCGCTTGTGCACACACTCAACGGATCCGGCCTTGCTGCAGGCCGAACGCTTGCCGCAGTAATGGAAAATTATCAGCGTGAAGACGGAACATTCGACATCCCCGATGCACTCACACCCTATATGGAACGAAAATGATTTCCGTTTCTCTGCCACATCTCGACTGGGTTCTTCTTCGACAAGCGCTTTCCCTCTCTCTGGCATTCGATAAAGAATGCCGCCTCGAAGGGGGGTTGGATTACATCAAGTGCAATGAGCCTTTTTCCGCCTTTCTTTCAGATGTTGAAGAAGTAATCCAGAAATACCAATTCGGCCATTTCACCATAGATGGAGAAGATATTCTCTTTTTTCCGAAACCTGCGCACTTCGGAAATTTTTCCATACAAATAAACCCATACTCATCCGCAATGGAGATTCTGCTTTTTCTTATGCCCGCGCTTTTCAGGCAGGAATTCCGCTCCCGGATTTTTCTTTCAGGCGTGACTCATTCCCGGTTTTCGTTCGGCACTTCATGGATGAAAGAAAGTTTTCTCACGGCGCTCGAGCAAATGGGTTTGTACGCAAGCTGCACGCTCCGCCGGTTTGGATTTTATGCAAGCGGCGGCGGATTGATTGAAGCAAAAGTATATCCCGCCGAAACGAAAACTACAATGGGATCACCTATCTCGAACAACGAAACAAGACTCACCGGTGCGCGCATCTACATCGCACATCTCGACAGCTCCATCGCCGTAAGAGAAAAAAATTATTTATGTGTCTCGCTCAGCATTGATGAAGCGAAGACAGGAATTTTAGAAATTCGCGATTGCGACGGTGCATGGAACCATGCCGAGGTTTATTGCATCACAAAAGAAATGCCGGTGGTTCTCTGCGAAACAGTACCGGTATATGATTTTTCCGGGAAATTTATTTTCTCTGAAAACACAATCATTCCCTCCATGGAAAAACTCGCCAATAAAACCCGTGCTTTTCTGGATGGGGCATCATTGCCTGACGAACTTGAAAGAGAAATAGCACTCTACCGTGTGATAGCGGGAAATTCTGGGAAATTCACATCACAATCTGCCATGGAAAGTGCTGATCTTGCGGCACAATTCAATTCATAATTACAATACTAAAACTTCCGCTTACTTAGAATCGCTTTCAAGAAACTCGTCGAGTTCTTTTCTTGTCTGACTTTTTACCAAAGCCGCTTCGTCGGAAACAAATCTGAAATACCCCTGCATACCCGCTATTCTCATTACACTCTTTATCTGGTCATTTAAACCCATAAGAAAAAGCGTTACTCCTTTTTGCGCAAGCTTCACGGAAATGCGCAAAAGGACTCCTAAAGATGAACTATCGATTCTAGGCACGTTTTCCATGTTAATAACCATATTGGTAAAGCCCGCCGGGATATTTTCCACGGCACTTCTTTCCAGATTCTGTGCTACCTCATAGGTAATAACACCCTGCACATCAAGAATGGCATAGCTGTTACTTGTTCTAAATTTCATAATTCTGCACACCCTGCCACATAACAAAATAATATTAGCGGCCAGGTTTATCAAGTACTATTTTTTACCCCATACAAATCTGGCTACCACTTCATTAATACTGTCTAATTCCCTCTTCACTGAGACATATAATTTCTTTAGATCCAGTATCCCGGTTAATGCCTCATAAAATACCTCTCACCGGTAATATACACACAAAAGGCGCTATAAATGAAATATTTTTGTAGAAATGTATTATTTTTTTTTGTATTATGATATTGATATATTTTCTTTGAGAGAGGTTCAGATATCCGTTAAAGGAAAAGGAAGATACGGTAGCAAGCATAAATTTAAAAATGTGTAGAAGATTTTTGATTGCGCTGGATACGACATATGCGAGAATGACTGCTGAAATGATGATTGTACTATGAAATGTGAAAAATGCAATAATAACGAAGCGACCATTCACCTCACGGAAATCGTAAAAAACGTGAAAACAGAACTTCACCTGTGCGAACAATGCGCACGTCGCGCGGGCGTCAGCTCGAAGGTATCGAATTTTTCCCTCACTCTCCACGATATGCTTTCGTTTATTGACCTGGAAGAGATGAAACATGATACCTCAAACGTTTCATGCAGGCATTGCGGCTATTCATTTTCTGAATATAAGAAAAGCGGAATGCTCGGCTGTCCCTGCTGTTATCTCGAGATGGGAACTCACCTTCTTCCCTCGCTGAAGTCGCTGTATGATTCTGAATTTCATACTGGCAGTACCCCATCCCATTTCATCGAGCCAAACGGCAACAAGAACATGTTTCTTGCTCCACAATCGGGAAATCCCGAAATGACGGATGAAACATCACATATTTCCGAACTGCAGAAAAAGCTGGATGCCGCGGTTTCCCGTGAGCAGTATGAGGAAGCTGCACTTATTCGAGACAGAATACGGGAATTGGAAAAATCCCGCAGAAGCTGAACGATGCTCGAAAATCTTTTAAACAGGACCGGCTCCTGGTCCCGGACGGGCTTTGATTCGGATGTGGTAATATCCACGAGAATCCGTCTGGCACGTAGTTTTCCCTCTCTGCCTTTCCCGCATATGCTCAATGAAAAAGATATGCACGTGTTAGAAGCACTGATTAAGAAATTCGCAGATAGCTCAAGCGTTAAACACAATATTATAATTGCAGAAATTTCAAAACTCAATGAAATCGACCGCCGTTATCTGCAGGAACGCGGTCTTATCACCATTGAAATGGAACATTCTCCGCATTCATTTGCTTTGATCGATCTGGATGAGAAATTCGCTATCCTCATCAACGAGGAAGATCATTTCCGCATTCACCGCATTCATCCCGGATTTGAGATACACCAATGCCTTGAGGAAGTGGAACACATCGACGAAGAGCTGAATACATTCATTCCATACGCATTTTCTCCGCAGTTCGGTCATCTCACCTCACGCCCTACAAACGCAGGAAGCGGCCTGAAAATTTCGCTGATGCTTTTCCTTCCCACTCTTACTACAATCAATTCTCTTGCCGATATCATCTCCTTTTTAAAATTAAAAAATATTGTGATGCGGGGCATCATAGGCCAAACAATGGAGACAATTGGATCCATGTACCTTTTAAGCAATGCTGTCTCCATCGGCCGTTCGGAACAAGAAATCGAAGAACAAATGGAGATCTCAACACGTTTCCTCATTGACGAAGAGCGCAAAAGCAGAGAGGTGTATTATTCACAGCACAGGAAAAAAATTGAGGACAGAACATGGCGCTCCTGGGGAATTTTATCCTACAGCAGAAGCATTTCCTATCCCGAGACCATTGAACACTTATCGAATCTTCGCCTCGGGATTTTGCTTTCCGTGATAAAAAATATTGATTTGCAAAAAATTAATGATTTAATGATTAATATACAGTGGTCCCATCTGCAGCGCATTATGGGAATCCGCTTCAGCTCTCTTGCGGAAGCAGATGAATGCAGGGCAGATTATCTGAGAGGTCACATACAACCGAGGGAGAAGGCGGAAGAATAACACTGGAGAAATCGGAGGTAATTTTTCTTAAATATCCGTATCGCTTGAGCCTGCTCCCTTTTTTTCCGATAATTGGGATGGCTAATGAGCAATTGGGAGAAAGAAAACATGTTTGAATTCACCAAAAGGGCAAGAAAAGTCCTTGAAATATACGCGCAATCGGAAGGGAGAAGGCTTTCTTCAGATTCTTTAGGCCCCGAGCACATCATGCTCGCCCTTGTAAAAGATGAGGACTCCGTTGCCGCGCGCATATGCAAATCGCTCAACATAAACTTCGACACGTTAAGGAAAAGCATTGAGAATACCATAAAAAAACCAGGCACCACCATCATCTTAGGAAATGTCCCCATAAGCACGCGTTTTGCGAAAATCATCGATATTGCAAAGGATGAAGCCCGCAAATTGAAAAACACATACATCGGAACTGAACATCTCCTCCTTGCGATTTTCAGAGATGCAAGCTGTGCGGGGATTGACCAGATCATCAACGCCGGCATTGACTATAAAATCATTAAGAACGAAATAATAAAAATACTTGGGATTTCTCCTCAACCTCCTTTAGGAATGAAATCTCAAGATAAAGGCAAGACGGCGGTTCTGGAAGAATTTTCCATCAATCTCACCCAGCTCGCCTCCGAGGGAAAGATCGATCCAGTGATCGGCCGGGAAAAAGAAATTGAACGCCTCATCCGAATTCTCACAAGAAAAACAAAAAACAACCCTATTCTTATTGGCGAAGCCGGTGTGGGCAAAACCGCCATTGTCGAGGGACTCGCACAGCGCATCGTCGCGGGAGACGTACCCGAATCCATCGCCAACAAGAGAGTCATGTGTCTGGATCTTCCTTCAATTGTTGCCGGTACGAAATACCGGGGGGAATTCGAAGATCGTCTGAAGCGCATTATGAAAGAAATCAAGGAATCCGAAGATGTAATCATCTTCATTGACGAGCTTCACACCATCATCGGCGCGGGCGCTGCCGAAGGCGCTATCGATGCGGCAAACATGCTTAAGCCTGCTCTTGCTCGTGGCGAACTTCAGTGCATCGGCGCAACCACACTAAATGAATACAGAATGTATGTGGAAAAAGACGCTGCGCTTGAGCGACGTTTCCAGAGCGTCTATGTCGATGAACCGATTTTTGAGGAAACGATTGAAATTTTAAATGGCATAAAGTCTCGCTACGAAAGCTTTCATAAAGTACGTTTCTCCGATGATGCAATCCAGAAGGCGGTGTTCCTTGCAGACAGATATATACACGACAGATTTTTCCCCGACAAGGCAATCGACATCATCGACGAAGCTGCATCTAAAGCACGGTTTGACAATCATGAGAAACCAGCAGTCATTCAGGAACTTGAAAACCAGATTGAGTTTTTAAACGAGAGAAAAAACGAACTTGTAAAACTACAGGAATACGAACAGGCCGCAGCGCTGCGCGACAGAATAAACGAACTCCGTCAGACCCTAACATCCAAAGTGAACGACTGGCAACAGAAAGTGAATGAATATGAAATCGTGGTTACCTCCAGGCAGATTGCACAGATAGTTTCGCAATGGACGGGGATACCTGTTGAAAGCATGGAAGAATCTGAAGCGGAAAAACTTCTGCGCATGGAAGAGGAACTTCATCGTCGCATCATAGGCCAGGATGACGCAATTAAAATCATCTGTCGCGCCATCCGCCGTTCACGAACAGGCCTTAAAAATGAGAACCGCCCTATCGGTTCGTTCGTGTTTCTCGGTCCTACCGGGGTAGGAAAAACAGAACTCGCTAAAGCGCTGGCAGAATTTCTTTTCGGCGACGAATCGGCGCTTGTGCGGCTTGACATGTCAGAATACATGGAAAAACACGCAGTTTCCCGCATAATCGGCGCTCCTCCGGGTTATATCGGCTACGATGAAGGCGGCCAGCTTACCGAAAAAGTGCGGCGAAGGCCGTATTCAGTGGTGCTTTTCGACGAAATAGAAAAAGCGCACCCCGATGTCTTTAATATACTTTTGCAAATTCTTGAAGAAGGCGAGCTTACCGATAACAGCGGCACCACAGTGAGTTTCCGCGATACCATCATAATCATGACCTCAAATGTCGGGAGCAGGGATATTTCCTCGGCGGTTAAAATGGGGTTTATTGAACCCAATCCCGCCGCAGACGATTCAAAAGGGGCTCATTTTAAGGAACTCAAACGCCTCTTCAATCCTGAATTCATCAACCGGCTTGACGAAGTGATTTATTTTCATCCTCTTGATCAGCACCACATACGTCTCATAGTCGATCTCATGCTCAACGAAGTCAACAATCGCCTGGAAGAAAAAGGACTGGAACTTGTATTTTCAAACGCTGCAAAGTCATATCTGGCAAAGGAAGGTTTCGACCCCGCGTATGGCGCACGACATCTCCGCCGCACAGTTCAGACCGAGGTGGAAGACCTTCTGGCAACCGAAATGCTTAAAGGAAGGTTTGAAAACGCGAAGAGGATATTTGTCGGAGTGAAACACAAGCACATCTACCTGAAAGTGCTTGCTGAAGGAGCAGATACGCCATCCGAAAGCAACTCTCGTCCTGAACCGGTGCAAAAAAGTTCATAATACAATTACAATTGACCGGAGGTTATCCATAAAAAATAGCCCACAAAACCAACGGCACCATATAGAAGAGCGCGAGAAAGGATGATGCGCCGCACATAGGCATTCGGCAAGTGCAATGAATTCATTTTTCGAAATATTAAAACATTTACCATAACAACATAGACGAATAATAGAATAAATGAAAATATTGAAACGGCGTATTCATGAGCAGGAAACAGCACCACTCCTGAATAATACAGGACAATCACGCCCAAAAGAGGAAAAATAGCAATTTTTCGAAAGGCGGAAAATGATTGGGCAAGGATGCCCCTCTGGCTCTCGCTGAGAAGCGCAGACGCTTTTTCTGAAATAAATCTGCTTGTTAGCAAAACAGCAAGGAACAAGCAGAGAAAAATAATCTGCCATTTCATCGCTGCTGTTTTTTCCTTTTAAAAATCCCTATTATTCTTGAAAGCAAAGAAACCTTTTCTCTGGCCGGTTTGTCCTCTTTTACCTTGAAATTATCGCCGTACTTTTGTCTGTAGTAATCGAGCCGTGCGTCGAGTGACTGCTCTGGAGAGCGTTCGGCCTTTCTCCTAACGTTTTTCTTTCCGGGGCGGTTTGTTTCATGTTCTTTTCTGTTTCCATGCGGTATTCCGTTCTTTCCGAAAGCAGCATGGGCTGATTTTTCACGTGCTGGTTTTTCTTTATTCCTTTCAAGAAAGATTTTGTGGTCTTTTATCCTTCCGGCTTTTTGCATCGCTCCTTCTTGAATTCTCGATGCTCCTGCATGCCGTTTTTCCCGCTTTACTTTTTGCCCTCTTTCATCTCCTCGTCTTCGATGTCCCTTTTCCGAGGAAATTTTCATTCCACTGCTCGCATCCTCAACATATAATTCCTCATCGGCCCATTCCACCGGTATTTTCGTTTTCGTATACGCTTCAATGGCATCCAAACCGTATACATATTTTTCACATACAAGTGAAATTGCTTTTCCCCCTTTTCCAACCCGCGCTGTTCGTCCGATTCGGTGCACATAGCTCTCGCTATTTTCCGGTAAATCATAATTTATCACAAGCTCAAGATCGTCAATATGCAGTCCGCGGGATGCAACATCCGTAGCCACCAGGAAGCAAAGTTTGCCCGATTTTATATTCTCAATGATTTTCAACCTTTTTGATTGTGGAAGATCTCCGATGATGTATTCGCATGCAATGCCGTTTTTCTCAAGGCGTACGGCGACTTCATGCGCCATGCGCTTGGTATTCGTAAAGATAATAGCATTGCGGGGTTGTTGTTTCTTTAAAATTCCGAGCAGCAAATTTATCTTTTCATTGCTTCCAACATGATAGAGCTTCTGCTCAATAGTATCGACGGTGATTCTATCGGGACTTAGTTCGACAAGCTCCGGTTCGTTCATGTATTCATATGCCATTTTCCTGACTTCATAGTTCAGGGTTGCGCTGAAAAGCATCGTCTGCCGCTTGCTTTTCGGCGGCATGTTATTGATGATTTTTTTAAGATCAGGGAAAAAACCCATATCGAAGAGTCGGTCGGCTTCGTCTATTACCAATATGGTTATATCGGAAAAATCGAGCTTTCCAGAACGATTAAAATCAATAAGCCTTCCCGGCGTTCCAACGATAATATCGATCCCTTTTTTCAATAATTGCTCCTGATGCGCGTACCCGACGCCGCCATAGAAAACTCCGACTTTGAAAGGAAGATGTTTTCCAATGAGTTTTGCCTCTTTCTCAATTTGCGAGGCAAGTTCTCGCGTCGGTGCCACCACAAGGGCACGCATTTTTTTATCGGGATGGGTAAGCATCATCTGAAAAATTGGGATGAGAAATGCGGCGGTTTTACCCGAGCCCGTTTGAGATTGGACAAAAAGGTCTCTGCCGTCGAGTGCAAACCGGAGCGATGCTTCCTGAACCGGAAGCGGATGCTCAAATCCCGCTTCATGTAAACCTCTCAACAGCAACTCGTGAAGATTGTAGTCTTCAAAATTCATCTGGCGCATTAATCCTTTATTTTCAAAGATTGAGCCACACTGAGTTCAAAAAGGGGTATGCCGTCAAATACTATTTCAGCCGTTTCACATTTAATTGCTATGATAAAAACACTTTCTTAAAAAGGTACAGCACCGCAAGGATCAATGCAAGGGTTATTAAAAAATATCTCAACTTTTGTGCATTGGGATACTTTCCGCTTTTCACCGCCCGATATGCCCACGCGGAAAGTGTTCCCGTTCCCGAAAGAATAACAGAATACACTATCGTCGAAAGAATCATCATTACCATTCCAAGCAGGATGCCGCCAATCCGTTGTGCCAGGAAAAGTTCGCCCATCATTTTATGCATCACCGATATTCCCGAAAAGAATGATATTAAATTGAGCGAATCGCCGACACTGACTGAAACTGGTGGAATCATCTTCAAAAATGCATCTTCCAAAAACGCTCGGGAAAGCGAAAGTATAATTGAAAGTGTGGTAGTATGAAGAATCAAAAGTAATCCCGCAAAAATTGATGTAATTACCGAAAGAATCATGGCAATTAACAAAAGCGATACATGATGCCGCCGGATGAAATCAAAAAACTCGGCAATGCTCGAACGCATATTTTCGGCAAACGCAAGCAGAGGAGGATAAAACCAGAACGCAATCACGCTCAGAAGCACAATTGCAACAGACAACACATAGACTGGCAGAAACAACAGCGAATACAGAACCGGACCGATAATTGGTATTGAACTGAAAATCACTATAAGCATATTTAAGACAAGAATAATCCCAAAAACTCCCGCCATAAGCGGGATTGCGCGGGACACGCCGAATCGCGCCACATCTCTCACCGACATATATTCGACCTCCCCGCGCTCATTCGTCAAGTGGGCTATCGTCGCATTGACGGAAACAATGACCGAGGCAAAACAGAAAACCTCAAAAAAATTCAACAGATGCAGGGTAAAAAAATTTCTCCGAACGAATTCAAACCTCTGAAATAAGTTTTCCACCCATGTTGTCGCCACCAGCAAAACGGCAAGAGCCAGAACCCCGGCCACAGCGGTCATTATTTTGTTAATATTAAATATTGAAATAAAATATCGCCTGAGGGTTTCAAGAGAAAAAAAATCTTCCGCCAAAACCTGCCCGGCTAACTTTTCTTTCTGGATTTTTGTTCGAGTTTCTTTTTGCGGCGCGCGCATACTGGAATCATAATCAATCTCATTGCGTTTCATTTCAGCAAAGCGCTGATCGCCCGGTATGAACTGAGATGTTTTTTGAAGTTTACTCGCTTCAAATGAAACACGGAATTCTCTGCCACAATGCCGACACTTCAGCGAATAGCTCCCTACAAGCTGCTTCTGAAAACCGATTGAATAGGATGTTTTACATTCAGGACAAAAAACAATTTTTATATTTTTTCCGCACGTTTTGCACACAAATATGCCCGACGGAAGCCTTTCCGCATCTTGACGCGCAATTGTATATGAGCTATTGCATCCGGTACAGAAAAAAAGAATTTTTTTCATATCGTTTCGCGTTTATCAGATTGTTTCTTCGCTGTCATGAGTTCCCGAACATGTTTCCTTCGGTTCTGTTCCCCGAATAAAATACTCTTCTATTGATGGGCAATCGGCAGCAGGACGTAAGCCGGTCTTGGCACATACGCGCTTCATCACCACTCCATCCGGTCTTCCTGGAAAACTCCTCCATTTCCGGAATGAAGACACCCTTCTCATGAACTTGCCCCAAAGAGGGGCTGCCACTGCCGCTCCGCTTTGATTGTAACCGAGAGAAAACCGCGGAATGTCACATCCGATCCAGACTGTCCCCGCCAAAAAAGGAGTGAACCCGGTAAACCACGCATCACGAAATGCGGTATTGGTTCCAGTCTTCCCGGCAGCGGGGGTTCTCAAACCCGCCACCCGGCGCACTGCATGGGAGGCGGTACCATTATTCACCACTTCTTTAAGAAGTTCTGTCATAATAAAAGCTGCTTCTGCAGACATCACTCTTTTGCGCACTGTTGCTTCTTTTGATCTATCGTACAGAATTCGCCCGTCCTTATCGATGATTTTTTGAATTGCAAATGGGGTAATTCTGTAACCGCCGTTTGCGAACGCGCTAATCCCTGCGGTGAGCTCAAGGGGCGTGAGTTCGGATGTTCCCATTGCGAGCGTGGGGTCGATCTGAAAGCGGCTTTTCGGCAGATTCATGAGGCGCGAGGCAAATTTCCAAATACGCTCTCCGCCAACCTTCTCGTAAATTTGCACTGAAATAATGTTCAGCGAGAGCGCCAATGCCTTTCTGGTTAACACAAGCCCTCTATTCTTTTTATCGTAGTTGCGCGGATGCCACTCAATATAGGGCTCCATATCCTCGGTGGAAATATCGAAGAAAGGGGTCGCGGCGGTGATAATACGCGCTGCGATTCCCGCTCCCCACACGAAAATTTTAAACGCCGAACCGGGCTGTCTCCGTGCCTGTATCGCGCGGTTGAGTTGATTTGCCGGGGTGAACCCGCTACCGCCCACCATTGCAATGATTCCCCCGGTGAATGGATCAATTGCAACAAGCGCACCTTCTGTTTTTCCGGAAGATCGAAACCACTCATATTCTTCATTAAAATTTTTCACTGCATCGGATATTTCGGATACCGAAAACATCTCGGAAAACAACATCAGTTCATCAATGATGTCATCTTTAAAAGTTCGATACATTGATACGAGCGCGGAGAGATCTCTTTTAAAACCGCGGTTAAGTTTTAAATATTTTTTCGCATAATTTTTTTCAAAGTGAGTAAATATCCTTCTGTTATAAGAAGCGGTAATGGTATCCTGCCGAGAAATCCCCACATTCATTACTTCCCGGGCAACCCGCTGGCAGCGAAGATCGAGCGTGGTGTAGACTTTCAGGCCGCCTCGATACACTTTGTCCGCGCTGTATTTTTTCACCAGTTCCCGTCGAACATATTCGGTGAAATACGGCGCGCGATCGTCAACTCTATGCCTGACGGTCAATGTGGGATATCGATCTCTCAGCGCTTCGAGATATTCCGCCCAGAAAGATTCGAATTGTCGTACCGCTTCTTCCCTGCCCACAATCCCCGCAGCCACAAGTTTTATCAGCACTTGCCTGCTGCGTTCATAGGTTGCTTCCGGATTCCGAAGTGGCGAAAGACGATTCGGCGCGGTGGTAAGTGAGGCCAACACGCACGCCTGCATTGGCGTAAGATCCCTGGCGAGGCAACCGAAAAAAAAATGCGCCGCGGAATTTATGCCATACGCGCCATGCCCGAAATAAATTATATTGAGATACATTTCGAGTATTTCGAGTTTGCTATAGCGCCTTTCGAATTCCCTGGCGATGAGAAGCTCAATGATTTTTCTGCGAAATGTTTTTTCGCCTGCAGTATATATCCGTTTCACCAGCTGCTGGGTGATGGTCGAGCCTCCCTGTCGGAATTCTCCCGTAAGAAGGTCTATTATGAGCGCCCTTGCAATTGAAAGAACATCAAAGCCGAAATGTCGGTAGAAGTTCCGGTCTTCCATCACCACAAAAGCTTCGTACACATGAGGTGGAAGTTCTTTTATTGAAACCACCAACCGATGTTCGTCGTACAGCTCCGAGATACAATCACCACGTTCATCAAAAATACGAGTCGGCAGATTCGGCTGATAGATGGGAAGATTCTTGATAATTTCGTACGATTCATAGTAAACGATGGAAAAATACAGAAACGGCATCACAAATAATACTGAAAGGGCGCTGATGGCGATGATTCGAAAACGAATTTTCATTCCGGTTATATTTTAAATGTCAGGCCTTCTTTCGCGGCATATACCTTGAGGTTTTTTCCTGAAATTTTTCGTGCTTTTTTTATCATCCCCCCAAGTTCCCTGTCGGTGCGCATGGGATCGTGATGAAACGTAAAGAGATTTTTCACACCAAACATTTTGCCGATTCTCACCACCTGATCAATCGATGAATGTCCCCATCCGACTTTTTTCACGTATTCTTCTTCTGTATACTGGCATTCAGCGACAAGTATGTCGGCATTTCTAATCAGATTTTCCATGTTTTTCTCGTTATATCCTTCCATTTCGGGTTCAGTGAGTATCTCATTGTCGGTTGCGTAGACAAAGACCTTCCCTTCGTACTCCACCCTGTACCCGAGCGACAGCCCTGGATGAAAAAGATACGTATAATAGATTTTCACATCATTGATGTAAAAAGGGTTTTGCGCAAGCGTTTTGAAATTCAACTGCGACCCCAGTTCAAAAAGCGTTACGGGAAAATATTCCCTGTCCATCTGCCCAAGAATGAGCTTTTCAAGCTCGGAAACGCTGTTCCCGCCATACAAATTGATGA
>DYLV01000240.1 GCA_020721925.1 Leptospira biflexa | reverse complement strand
GTGGGTTTTGCATGGCCCTGTCTGAGAAGCGGCGTGGTGTCCTGCTCATCATCCCATCCGATTTTTTCCAGGAAGCGGTCGTACCCGCCCTCAAAAACCGACGCGTTTCCGCCTTGAAATACAATAAGCCGCTCCGCAAGGGCATTGAGAAACAGTTCATTGTGGGTGACCATCACCACCGCCCCTTCGTAGCTATCAAGCGCGGCAAGCAATGCATCACAGGCGTCCATATCAAGATGGTTGGTGGGCTCATCTAACAGCAGAAGATTGGTGGGTCGTGCGATTATCTTGCCGAGCAGTACCCTGCTTTTTTCGCCGCCCGAAAGGACGGCGGTCTTTTTCAGTGCCTCGTCGCCCTCAAAAAGCATCGAACCGCAGATATCCCATGCTTTCTGACGGTCGGTATCGGGAAGCTCGCACTGGATTTCCTCCACTACCGTTCGGGTTTCGGCAAGCGACGCCACATTGCTCTGCTCATAGTAGCCGGTGATAGTGTGTTGAGAAAAATTGAGCGATCCATGCTGGGGTTTGAGCACGCCGGCCAAGATTTTCAAAAGGGTTGTTTTTCCTTTCCCGTTTTTGCCGATGACACAGATACGATCGCGCGCGCCGATAGCAATGCTGAAATTACTGAACAGATCCGGAAGGCCATTTCCATACGAAAATGAAAGATGTGATGCGGTCATGGCGTACTTCGCAGTCGTGGGCGCATACGAAAACGAGAATTCAAGCGCCTTTATTTTTTCAAGCTTCGAGCGGTTTTCCATTTTATTGAGCATCTTGATGCGCGACTGTACCATATTTGCCAGACGGGCTTTTGCGCGAAAACGGCTGATGAAAAGCTCGATTTCCTTTTTGCGTCGCTCATCGTTGATGCGGGTCTTTTCGTATATCTCTTCTTCCAGCGCGATCTGTTCGTAATATTTTTCTGTATTTCCTGCTATTTTGCGAATCTTTCTGCGGTGAATACCGAGTGTGTGGTCGACTATGGCATCCATGAAATTGCGGTCGTGCGTCACAAGAATGAGCTCTTTTTTCCAGGTGCGCAGAAATTTCGAAAGCCAGCGGATGGAGGTGATGTCCAGGTAGTTGTTGGGTTCATCGAGCAGAAGCATGTCGGGTTCCGATACAAGTATGCGTGCAAGCTCAAGACGTACCTGAAAGCCGCCGGAGAGATCGAGAGGATTTTTCTGCAGATCTTCACGTGAAAAGCCGAGTCCAAAGAGTGTTTTTTCAACTTCCCATGTGCGGTTCTCATCGTTGTTGATTGCGGAAAGGGATTCTTCCAGAACTGTGGGATGGTTGAAAATCGGTTGCTGGCGCATAAAGCCGAGGCGGTAATTTTTGGGATACGATATGGTGCCGTCATCGGGATGCTCTTCGCCTATGAGAATGCGAAAAAGAGTGGTTTTGCCGTGGCCATTTCGGCCCACAAGGCCGACTTTTTCCTTACTGTTTATACGAAAACTTGCCGATTCGAAGAGAATCTGTCTTCCAAAACGCTTTGAGATGTTCTCGGCGATGATCATTATTTTACTGGTGCTGTGCGCGGTGCAATTTGGACAATCGGTTGCAATCTCAACCCGATGTATCATGGAGAAATTGTCAAATAAAAAAAATCCATCGCATACAGTGCGTATGTTGTCCCATGAAAGCAAGGCATATGCGACTGGTGGGACACTGAAATATTGATTAAATGGAACACGTTAAAATATTCATTGCGTATCTCCGTGTAGAGACAATACATCGAAACAAACTGTTCTATTTACGATTTGTTTAATAATAATGAGTACAGGAGGGGGCGTGGGGTGCGCGTACCGGTGGTGTTTACCTTTAAAAAATCCGATTATCATAACATCTCGCATAAAGAAAGCGATAATAATAATTATATGGGTACACAAGAAAATAGCCATTAAAAACTTCTGTGAAGCTTCATTATATTATAGAATATTTTGTTTATTATGTATATATTATAGAAATATCTCGCGATTATGATTCTCGAAATTTGTGAACGGATTTTGATTTGTCATATCACGCAACGAATAATGTATCAAAAACAGCAATATCCGGGAATGAGAATTGCGCTATCTTGACAAACCGTCCGGCAGGTATTATATTCACAATAACATCAATCCTGGAGGATGGCGCATGAAAAAAATAGTTGTGATCCTTGCTCTTGTTGTAGCGGGGTTTTTAGTAGTATCCGTCTCGGCCAGCGCGCAAACTACGTATGGAAGCGCATTTAAGAGCCCTTTCACCATTTTATGGGACTCCATTACGCTGGATCATACGTATTTCTGTCTTAATGGAACAAGCGATTGTTACTCAATCGTCGGATGGGGCATTCCATCGGATTCAACGG
>DYLV01000051.1 GCA_020721925.1 Leptospira biflexa | reverse complement strand
GATGGAAATGCGCGATTGATAAAAAATTTTTTCAAAAATTTTGAAATTTTTTAATGTATGGAGTTACACAAAGATACATATAAAACCAATTATTTGCATGGGTGTGGACGCGTATTTGTCATTGTGCTTTCCTTTACCACTGGTGTATTCCTCACTGTTGTGTCGATGTATGCGCAACGAGGGATTTACCCTTTAAAATTATTGGTGCGGCAATAAACCCTTTTCATCCATAAAAACAATGGGGAAAACGCACTTTTAACCCATATATTGTCTCCACAAGGGAATATCCTATAAAATTAAAACAGTTTTCAAATGCTCCCTTATCGAAAAAAGTAAAAAGGTTGTGCGAAAATTGCTGGTTGCTTTATGCTGTATTGCGACCAATTGGAAAGAAATTACAATATTGCGTATTTTGTGCCTTTCCAGCCGGGAAAATATTTTTTTATCTTGTCTTACTGAGGTAAAAAGTTCATCTGGCGTCTTAATAGATTTTTAGTCATAAGGAAGAATTATGAATTTTCTTGAAAGAATCGCGAAAAAAAGCCCTGTTTTGCTCGATGGTGCGATGGGAACCATGCTGTTTCATCGATTGCCGGGGTTTTCTGGCTGTTTTGAAATGCTCAATATCGAGCGTCCCGAAGTAATTCGCGAAATTCATGAATTGTATATACAGGCAGGTGCCGAAATCATCCTTACCAATACCTTTGGCGCAAGCAAAATAAAGCTTTCGGGGTACGGTATTGCAAAAAAGTGCGAGGAAATAAATGAGGCTGGAGCCCGTATTGCCCGTGAAGCAGCGCAGGGGCATGATGTTTTTGTGGCAGGCTCCATCGGACCAAGCGGGAAGCTGGTACGGCCGATGGGCGATGCACACCCGGAAGACCTTTACGACTCTTTTGCATCGCAGGTGCGTGGCCTGGTGCGTGGCGGCGTTGATATTCTTGTCATTGAAACGATGACCGATCTTGCCGAAGCGCGCCTTGCCCTTCTTGCTTCGCGCGATCTATGCCAACTTCCGGTGATCTGCAGCATGAGCTTTGAGGAAAACGGCCGCACCGTGACGGGCAATCCGATGGTTGGCTCGTTTGCCACACTTGCCGAATACGGGGCAAGCGTGGTTGGTGCAAACTGCAGCATGGGACCGGATGGGCTTTTTAAGCTCTTTTCTGAACGTATTGAGGTTTTGAAGGAAATCGGTATGCCGCTTTCAGTGTGGGCAAATGCCGGTATGCCGGAACTTGAAAATGGAGAGGTGGTATATCGGCTTACCCCTGAAAAATATGCGGAAATGTCCGCCCGTTTTGCGACACTCGGAATTTCCATCGTTGGCGGCTGTTGCGGAACCACCCCCGCGCATATCGCGGAATTGAAAAAGCGCCTGTCGCGGGGAACCGAGAGCAGAAGGCAATTTATACGCAAATTTCGATGGATTACCGGGCCGTATTCTTCTCTTGATGTACAGGAAACGCCGCGGCCGATTCTGGTGGGTGAGCGGCTCAATCCAACTGCCCGAAAGAAATTTGCCGAAGAACTTAAAGAGGGCAAAAGCACGTTTTTGCGTGAGGAATCCAGAAAACAGGAAGCGGAAGGTGCCCACCTGCTCGATATCAACGTGGGAGTTCCCGGTATTGACGAAGAGGCGGCGATTGAACGATGCGTAGAAATCCTCCTTGCAAGCGCAAAACTTCCTCTTATGATCGATTCCGACAATCCCAGAGTCATAGAAAGGGCGCTTGCGAATTATCCTGGTGTGCCGGTCATTAATTCAATTAACGGGAAACAAAAAAGCCAGGAAGCGATTATGCCGCTTTTAAAGCGATTCGGCTCATTTGTGGTGGCTTTGTGTATGGATGAATCGGGGATTCATCGCGATGCAGCAAAGCGCATCGCCATTGGCGAAGCGCTTCTGGGAAAACTCGAAATGCACGGCATCACTTCTCAACGGGTATTTATCGATCCGCTCATGCTTGCCGAAAGTGCCGAACCCGGTGCGGCGATGGAAACCCTGAAGGTGATATCGCACTTTGCACGAAAAGGTATTAAAACGAGCATCGGCCTCAGCAATATCTCTTTTGGCTTACCGCAGCGCAAGTTCATCAATAACGCATTTCTCAATATGGCGATTGAAGCAGGCCTTTCTGCGGCTATTGTGAATCCATCAGCGGTGCGCATTTCACAGGATCCGATTGAAGAGGAACTATTCGCACGCGATTTTTTACAGGGGCGTGATCCTCGTGCGGCAAAATATATCGCGCGGTTTTCCTCGCAGGCCGCCGATCAGAAGGAAAAAACTACGCCCGAGAATAAAGGAAGCGGGGATACGCTTGTAGAGGTACAGGCACTTGTGGTCGAGGGAGATAGCGATGGAATTGTCGCCGCGGTTGAAGGAGCTTTAAGGGAACATTCGCCCGAGGCGATAATGAACCGTGCACTCATCAAAGGGCTTGAAATTGTGGGCGATTACTACTCACAGGGTGTGTATTTTCTGCCGCAGATGATCGCATCGGCTCAGGCGATGAAGATGGGCTTTGAGCGATTAAAACCCCTGCTGAAAAAAGAGAGCGCGGAACGAAAGGGGACCGTGGTCATTTGCACCGTCAAAGGAGATGTGCACGATATCGGAAAAAACATTGTAGCAATGATGATGGAAAATCACGGGTTTGAGGTTATCGACCTCGGCAAAGACGTTGATGCGGAGCTTGTCATTGCAACAGCAAAAGAGAAAAACGCGTGCATAGTGTGCTTGAGTTCGCTTCTCACAACCACCATGCATGAGATGGAGAAAGTGAGCAAAATCATTAAAGATGAAAAGTTGCCGATTTCTCTCATCGTGGGTGGGGCGGTAGTGACAAAAGACTATGCGGATAGCATTGGCGCGCATTACGGGGCTGATGCGGTTGAGGGAGTGAAAATTGCGCTCGAGGTAGTAAAAAAATGAAAGTGCTGGGAGAATCCTACGAACACGATCGGATAAAAATTGCGGGGAATTTCATCTATCCCGGATATGTGGTGATGGGCGATGCCGGCAGTGCGATGATTGATTGCGGGCTGAATATCCTTGGCCCTCAATACCTTGCCTCTCTTCGCACCCTTATGGGCGATGAAGAAAATCTCGAATTTCTCTTCCTCACCCATTCGCACTACGACCATCTGGGTGCTGCCCCTTATTTACGAAGGAATATTCGCGGGCTTAAAATTGGCGGACATGAAAAAATCGAGGCTCTTCTTGCCAAAGAATCAGTGCGAAACAGAATGGCCAGTTTGAGTGAAATCCAGCGCGCCTTTTTTCCGGATGTGGGAGGCGATGACGTATCGTTTGCGCCGCTTTCTCTTGATTTGAAATTTTCTGGCGGAGAGCGCATTTCCCCTGCTGGGGTACATTGCGAGGTGTATTCTGCCCCGGGGCATACGGCCGATTCTCTTGCGTATTTTTTTCCTGAGATCGGGGCGCTTTTCCCGGGCGAGTCCATCGGAGTTCCTGAAGGCCGTGATGGCGCAGGAGTGCAGGTGGAGTTTCTTTCTTCGTATGATGATTACCTGAAGACAATTGAAAAACTCGCTTCGCTTCAGCCGACCATTATTTGCATGGCGCACGCATGGATTTTCACGGATGATGATGCGAAGCTATTCTTCGACAATTCTATCCGCGCTACCGGCACATATAAAAAAATGATTGAAGCGGCGCTCGATGAAACGCATGGAGAGGTAGATAAGACGATAGAACTCATCGCGCGTAGAGAGTACGACGAGAAGGGCACGATCTTTCAAGAACGGAATGCGTATGTGATGAATCTCGCCGCGCAGGTGCGATTGATTGCAGGACGTTGATACGACGCACATATATAATACTACGTGGGCGTGAATTATCATACCAGAGAATAATAAAGTTGTTGACGTATTTTAGTTGATCGATAAATTCTTAAATTACCGATACTGATATTAAAAAATACACATTTAATAATGTAATCAGTTTCAGTAACTCTATTATGAGGTGAAACTATGTCAAATCATAACGCACTATATGGGGGAATCATTGTGATGTTTATCGCATGCGCAATGTCCCTTCTTCGCTGTAATGACGCCGGTGGAATAAGTCCCACCGATGTGGTGACTATTACCGATGTGAATTCGGCAATTACCGAAAAGGATGTTGGTGCCGGAGTGCAGAAGACCAATAACTTCCTTCCTCAGGTGAAGATGTCGCACGAGAAACACGAAGCGCAAGGAATGAAGTGCGTGCAGTGCCATCACAGGCAAAAGAATGATGACCGCATCAAACAATGCGCCGCCTGTCATAAAGGCGAGGGAGGAAGAGACATTATGCACAACTTTTGTGTGGAGTGTCACGTAAAAGCTTCACAAGGCCCCTCGCAATGTCAGCAATGTCATCAGTACTAACTGAGCATGAAAGAAGAAAAGAAGATCGAAGAGATGCATGCAGAACAGACGCCAATCCTGATGGTGGGAATTGGCAACGTGCTCATGCAGGATGAAGGCGCCGGTAGCCGTGTGAGAGAAGAGCCTGCACGGCGAAAGGCGCTTCCGAAAGACGATGATCTTCTATATGGCGGCACGGCCGGATTCGATCTTCTCTCGTATTTGATGAATCGCAAGAAGCGCATCATTGTTGATACGCTGAAAATTGACCGGTGTTCTGGCACTCTGTATCGATATACACCGGAAGATCTCATTGCGAAGCCGCATGGGCTTTTGCTTCGCGAGGTGTGGATTTCAGAGGTCATGCAGACGCTTCGCATGCTGGGCGAGAATCCCGACATCGAAATTGTGGGAATTGTACCTGAAGACATCGCCACCGCAGCTGATTGCATTTTTGGAATAATCAATGAAATGGGGCGAGATCGGACTTTGTCTTTTCATGCGCAGTCAAAATGCAAAGAGTTATGTGTGTAACGCTGCATAAGGCTATTGCGCAGGCTGCGAATGTAATGAAATTATTCCTGTAATGATAAGGAGGTTACGAAATGCCACTCTCAAGACGCGATTTTTTGAAAATAATGGGCGGTACCACGGCCGCATTGGCGTTTCCGGGTGTTGTTTTACAGGGGTGCACACGTGCACTTAAGCATGCTGCAGAGCGCACACCGGTGATCTGGCTTCAAGGTCAGTCGTGTGCCGGGTGTTCGGTCTCGATTCTCAATACCGTTGATCCCGATATCGCCACACTGATCACGCAGCATATCAGCCTCAATTTTCATCAGACGCTGATGGGCGGTAGCGGTCATGTTGTTATCAATGTGATAGAGGAGGCGTTGAAAAAGCATCGCAAAGGATATGTGCTGGTAATCGAAGGGTCTATCCCCACCAGGCACGACAATTATTGCACGCTCGGCATTGTTGATGGCCACCATGTGGGGATCAGAAAATGGGTTCTTGATCTTGCCGATGGTGCGGCGGCGATCCTTTCAATAGGTAGCTGTGCTGCGTTTGGGGGTATTCCGGCGGCGCAAATGCGTGCAACGGGCGATAATCCCACCGGCGCAAAACCCGTTTCCGAAATCATTTCCGATACGAGAAAACTCATCAACATTCCCGGGTGTCCTCCGCATCCGGACTGGATGGTAGGCACCATCATGCATCTCATATTAAAAGGGATGCCCGAGCTCGATGAATTTCGCAGGCCGAAGATGTATTTTGGGAAAACCGTTCATGAGCAATGCGAACGTCGTGCCGCGTATCAAAGGGGGATATTTGCTCAGAAATGGGGCGAACCCGGTTGCCTCTATAAGCTCGGCTGCCTCGGGATGGACACAAATTGCGATATTCCCCGCCGCAAATGGCTCGGCGTACAATCATGCACCGGATCGGGTTCGGGCTGCATTGGCTGCACAGAAGCCCCTTTCCCTGATTTTGGCAACAGAGGCATCTATAAACATCTTACGGCAAGCCTGGATGAAATCAATCGCATTGAAAATCGCGAAATTCGCGAGGCGGTTCTCACTTTGAAAAAGGGAGGCGTAATCAATGGCTAAAGTATATATTGATCCAATAACCCGCATCAAAGGTCATCTTTCAGTAGAAATTGAAGTGCAGAACGGGAGGGTGGTCGATGCCTGGATGAAAGGGAATATGTTCAGAGGATTTGAAAAAATCCTTAAAGGAAGAAATCCGGTAGATGCAAATCAGATTACTCAGCGAATCTGCGGTGACTGTCCCGCTTCGCATGGACTGGCTTCGAGCAAATGCCTTGAGAGCGCGTTTGGCGTTCGTCTGAATAAAAACGGCAGGCTTTTGCGCAATTTAGTACTCGGCTCGAATTATCTGCAATCGCATATTATTCATTTTTATCATCTCTGCGCGCTCGATTATGTGGACATCACATCGCTGCTCGAGTACCGCGGCAGCGACGAGAAGCTTCTGGCGATGCGCGATTGGGCAAAACAGGAAATTAAGCTCAAAGGCGGTCGCGATGATGCCATCACCGCCGCCGGGCCTTTTTTACCGCGCTATGAAGGCGATTTTTATATTACGGACAAAAACTTTAACTGGACTGTTATTCAGCACTATCTGGACGCATTTGATATTCGGATGAAGGCGCACAAAATGGTGGCACTTTTTGGGGGCCGCGTACCGCATCTCATTGGTCTTGTGCCTGGAGGTGTGACACAGGTGCCGACTGTATCGAAGATTCGTGAATTTACAAAGACGCTCAGGGAAGTGGAGAAATTCGTGAACGACGTGTATATCGAGGATGTGCTGGCTGTGGCGCAGGCATACCGTCCCTATTTTAATCTCGGAAAATTTACGAATTTGCTTTCCTATGGGCTTTTCGAAGATGATGATACATTGAACAATTTTGTGATGCAGAGGGGAGCATATATAGGGGGAAGCGTTGAGACACTCAACACGCAGTTGATTACAGAGCATGTGCGCTATGCGCGATATTCATCTGGATCAAATCTACATCCGCTTCGGGGAGAAACCGAACCAGATCCTGAGAAAGGTGGCGCATACAGCTGGCTTAAAGCGCCGCGATACAAGCATCAACCGATGGAAGTAGGGCCGCTTGCGCGCGTGCTGATAAGTTATCTTTCGGGAAATCAGACGGTGAAAAGCGAGGTCGATGCAGTTCTCAGGCGATTCAATACGGAAATTAGTGCCATGTTTTCTGCCATGGGACGGCATGCGGCGCGGGCAATCGAAGCAAAGCTCATTTGCCGCAAGCTCCGCGAGTGGGTTGAGCAGCTTGATGTTGATAAATCGCCTCGGAATTCATATGAGGTTTTAGATTCAGGCGAAGGCGAAGGTCTTGTGGAGTCTCCTCAAGGAGCGCTTGGACACTGGATTGTGATTCGGGATAAGAAAATCGAAAACTATCAGATCGTGGTGCCCACTTCGTGGTTCAGTGGCCCAAGAGACGATCGTGGCGTGCGAGGTCCTGTAGAACAGGCGCTTATTGGCACGCCGATTTCTAATATAAGCAATCCCCTCGAAGCGGCACGTGTGGTGCGGTCATTCGATTCATGAATTGCATGCGCGGTTCATGTGCTCGGGGGAGACCGGAGAATTGTGCGCATGAAAATAATAAAGGGGACTTCGATAAACTCTTCAGCAGTTTTTTTGTGCATATAACATAATGGCAAAACCGCTTTCTTCGATGTTGATTCTTACAGGTGAAAGCAGTATGTAGGAGTTTCCATGCAAAAATCTGTTTTGGAAGAAGCCGTGAAGTGAAACCTTTGCGGCTTTTTTGTGTTTGGAAACGATATGATTATGATGAACAATTTTGATGCTATGTATATGTCGCAGCAGTGCCTTTTTTGCTTTTTTTTATTGACAGTAAAGGCGTATGTAAAAGAGAGTATCTGAGACAAGTTGTACCTTCGCAGTGTTTTTCGTTTTGCCTTGAATTTCTTGCGTGCGACATCCGTCAGTCCATAAAATTTGTTGCAGGCGGGTGTGGTGCGCTCTGTTATTCTTGTTGTTGGCTCTTAGAATAAATTTTACATAGGCAAGGAGAAAGTTTGTGAAACGGACAATGTTGTTAATCTTCCTTCCCTTTTTTGTTTTTGCGTTTCTCTCATACGTTGTTTTCCTTAAAGCCTGCGATTATGCGATGTCGAACCATCCGGAAAAGCCAATTCATTTCAACCACAAGTCCCACGGTGAATATTTGAAGAAGCTCGGGGCCGGCGACTGCGAATATTGCCATGAATTCTATGCGAATGGGCGCTTCAAGGGTGTACCGGACATTGCCACATGTAAGAGCTGTCATAATGGCACAACGGCCGCGGAGAAAGCAATGTTCAGGAACTACAGGGATACCGACAGACCATGGGGTTCTTACGCAAAACAGCCTGATTTGGTGTATTTCAGCCATATTGCCGTGCTGAAAAATACGAAAGAGGCGCGTTGTACCTCGTGCCATGGCGATAAGAAAAACTCTATGACAACCGCGAAAACCGACCGTATCAAGGGCAAAATGCCAATGGGGCAGTGCATGGATTGTCACACGGCGCTTCGGATCAGCAACAGATGTCTGGTTTGCCATGATTGATGAAGCGCGGCACAAGCGAATAATGAAGGCGAGGTAATAGAATCCATGAAAAAGATTGAACGAAAGGATTTCCTGAAAATTGCAGGTGGTGCAGTGGCCGGGGGCATTGTGGGCACCACGGTTTCCTTTGCGCCGTTTGATGGATTACAGTGGCTGGTGGAATGGACACAGGATCAATATCGTCCTGAGGGCGGCGAAGAAAAATACCGTCAGGGAGTGTGTCCCGCATGTGGAACAAATATTTCCGTTCGCCTCATCGGCGCGCGCGCGGTAAAAGTGGAAACGAACAATGCGGGATGTTCGGTATGCCAGGCGCTGATTCAGCAACTCTATCATCCTGAGAGAATACAGCGACCTTTGAAACGGGTTGGCGCAAAAGGCTCGTGCCGTTTTGCTCCGGTTGACTGGAGTGAAGCCATTCAGGATATTGCAAATAAAATAAAAGAACTCCGTTCACAGAACAAAGCGCATGCGGTTGCCGCGATCAACGGTGCCGGCAATGCGGTTGCAAATGCGCTTGTGGAACGCCTGTGTGCGGCGATTGGAAGCGGACACGTGTACAATGAAGCGACTTTTGATGAGCTCTCTTCCGCCGCGGTTCGCGTTTCCCATAACGCAGACGGTGCTCTGGAGTACGATTTTGAAAACGCAGGATATATTTTAAGCTTCGGCGCGCGGCTTTTTGAAGGATGGGGAAATCAGGCCCGCATGCACCGTCTGCTCAACACATGGAAGGCGAACAATGCAACCTTTGTGCAGGTAGATACCCTTGCGACCCGGACTGCCTCTCTTGCGACGAAATGGGTGCCGGTAAAGCCAGGAAGCGAAATTTTCCTTGCGATGGGTATTGCCTACAAGCTCATCATGAATTACGGCAAAGGTGGCAACCTCCCCGAGCTTGCGCGATGGAACGGGCTAAACGATTTTGCCCCTGATAAAGTTGCAGCGCTTACGGGCGTATCGGCCGAAAAAATCGACGAACTCGCTCGCGAATTTTCAAGTGCACCGCGCGCGGTTGCGGTGGCGGGGCGTGGCGGGAAAATGGTGTCCTCTTCAGTTGCGGAAATTCTTGCCGTACAGTGCCTCAATAAACTCACCGGCAGAATGGGCGTTCCCGGAGGCGTGTTTGTGCGCGTGAAAAATAACAGGCTTGGTGCAGTGGCACAGGATGCAGTTGCCCGGGCCGGAATTCAGGCAACACGAAGATCAAAAGGGCTCGACGATTTCATCAAAAATGGGGAGAAACCCGAGCTCATCTTTATCAATGAGGCAAATCCCGTACACGGAAGCGTTTTCGGTGCTGAGCTTGCAAATACATTGAAAGAGATTCCGATGGTTGTGGCGATTGCAACCATGAAGAATGATACCGCGGTGATGGCAGATTACATCCTGCCCGCGAGTACAATTCTTGAAGCAAAAACCTCCCGCGGCGATGCGGTGGTTTCATCCCGATTTGCGGCTAAGAACGCAACGGATATTGTACTATCTATTGCGAAGGCGGTGGAAGGTGTGGCACAGTCGTTCCCCTGGAATGGGCATGCGGATGTGGCAAACCTCATTGGCGCTGAAAGAAGGCCGCTTGCAAATTTTGCGCTCAATCTGGATGTGCTCAGAAACAGTCTTGAAGCAATAAAGAAGCGCATGGAAAGCTCCATGCCGCTTGCGCTCATTCCCTATGAAATTCCGCTGGTGGGCAATGGAAGCGGTCTTGCGCTTCCCTATGTGCTCAAAGGAATCGGGCGCGAGGACTATGCGTTTGAGCGGATGCGGGTGCTTTTGAATCCCGAAACCGCCGCGGCGCAGGGGGTGGGGGAAAACTCAACGGTGAAAATTCGCTCTTCTCGCGGAAAAACATGCAGAGTGAAAGTGCATCTCACCAAAACCGTGGCCCCCAATGCCGTGGCGATCGCAATGGGGTTTGGTCATCGCGATTATACGAGGTATGGAAGCGAAAAAGGAACCAATCCTCTTGAAATAATGACGGCCGATATCGATTCCGAGTCCGGTGTGGCCGACTGGTGGTTCACCAGGATAAACTTGAGCTAAGGAGCTGTCATCATGATGACTGTACGATGGGGAATGTCAATCGATTTAGATAAATGCACTGGATGCGGTGCCTGTCAGCTGGCATGCATGCAGGAGAACAATATGCCGATCTTCGAAGAGGATTCCGATATTCCGAGAAGAGTCGCCTTCCTTGATCTTATGAAGGTTACCAATGATTATGAGCGGGGTAAAAACTACGGAGAAGTACAGGTAGCGTATGTGCCGAAAATGTGCATGCAGTGTTCCGGCAACGATCCGCAGAATCCACATCCTCCCTGTGTTTCCGTCTGCCCTGTGCTTGCCATCGACGTGGGCGAAGACGGTGTGGTGAGCCAGATATGGTCACGCTGTATCGGATGTCGCTACTGTCAGGCCGCCTGTCCGTATGAGGCGCGCGTATTCAATTGGTGGAAACCCCGTTATGAAGGCGACTTCAAGAAGGGACTTAATCCCGATGTTTCTATTGCCGCACGGGGAACTGTGGTAAAATGCACGTTTTGCAGCCATATCTGGAAGCGCGAACGCGACAAAGCGTTAGCACAGGGCGAAAAAGATATCAATAAAGTCACCTATACTCCTGCATGCGTGAGTGCATGTCCTACCGGTGCTATCGTGTTCGGCGATCTCAATAATCCGAATTCGCCTGTGTATGAAACGCGCCTGAAGAACGATCCGAGGGCGGTGCGCATGGTGCATTCAATTGACCAGCTGCCCGAAAATGAACGTGAGCGAAGAATGCGAATCAAGGAGTTTCCGAATCCGAAAGTGTACTACCTTTCAAGCCAGAAATGGCTTCGCGATATTATCAGCGGTTTCCAAAATTCCTGAATGGATGAATGAGGAGAGAAACTGTGAATACTTTTACAGAATTTGTTAAAAACGAATGGAACAGTTTTTCGAAGAACACTAAAATTGCGCTGGCGGTTCTGTTCGCGCTGGTGTTTTTCTTCGTGGTCTTTGCTATCCAGATACTGTTCTGGGGGCTGGGATACACCGACATGAGCAATACATTCGCTATGGGACTCTGGATCATCGGCGATCTGGGTTTCGTAGCGCTCGGAGGGGGGGCATTTTTTACCGGATTTTTGCTCTATATTTTCCGGGTTGAAAAACTCCAGCCGCTCATCAACTCTACGGTGCTCCTCGGCTTTATGTGCTATCTCTTTACTTTTATACTTCTGGTCTTCGACATCGGCCAGCCGCTTCGTGCCTGGTTTGGCTACACCTATCCAAACTGGGGACCGCATCTCATGCCGCAGTCCATGCTCACGGAAGTAGTCTGGTGTCTGACACTGTATTTCTGCGTGCTGTGCGTGGAGCTCATTCCGATTCCACTGAAGCACAGGGTTCTCGATAAAATTCCAGTGCTGCACTATATTGGCCACTATCTCCACAGGCTTATGTGGATCATGGCGGCAGTGGGCACCTTTCTTTCCTTCTTCCATCAGGGTTCGCTCGGCGGGGGCATGTGGGATGTGCTGTACGGAAAACCAGGCTGGTGGAGGGCGCACCATCAGTTCTTCTTTCTTGCAATCGTTGGCGCAACGGCGGGCGGCACCTGCTTTATGATTATGGTGCCCAAAATTGCAGAACGCATCATAAAAAAGGAAGTGGCGCCGAAAGAGTCGTTCTGGACGCTTGCGCGTATTTCAGGCGTAATGTTTACCTTCTATTTCCTTTTCCGGGTATATGATGTATACACGATGGCGGTCAGATATGTTCCAATGGCTGATCGTCGATTCATCGATCTTCTGGGCGGTTATTACGGGCTCTGGGTGCTTGCACTTGAGCTTATTCTCTCTCTTGTGCCGATTGCGATATTAAACATGAAAAAGCTGCGCGAACAGGAAAATTTGCTTTTCGGTGCGGCTATCTGCGGTGTTTCAGCGATTGTGTTTTCGAAAATTGGCGTAGTGCTCAATGGTTTCAGTATTCCAAATTTTCCATGGCGCGAGTTTGCGGCATACAATCCCACCATTCAGGAGTGGGGTATCATGCTCGGATCCATCGCAACGATGATCCTCATTTACTCGGGTTTTGCGGCGTATCTGCCTCTTTTTCCGCATTTGCACAAAGCGGAGCATCACGAGTAAGCGCGCGTAATATCAGAGAAGATAAAAGGCCTCTCTTCACAGGAAGAGCGGCCTTTTTTGGTTGTAAGAAAGTTTTTAATGTGAAAGAAAATGATGAATACACTGTACAATTATTTGAACCATTTTATAAAAAGGGAATATCTCATTTTCCCTCTTCTCTTTTCCATACGGCATCGGCCAAAAGCCTCAAGACGGGTGTAAAAAGCGAAAGCACTGCAATGATCACCCAGTCGAATACTTCGTAAATGGGCGTGGTATTGAAAACCATGTTGAGCGGCTGGACAAAAATGAGCGATGCAATCATTGCAAGGGTAATAATAAAGAATGACTTGAGCATCCAGTTGGGGCGGGTAATTTTTTCAAGAAAGGAACCATCGCGTATCACGAAGGCATAAATTTGCGGTGAAAGCAGCATTACGGAAAAGGCAGCGGTGCGCGCCATCGCGTCGTCGTGATGGAGATGATGGAAGATGACGAATGCCGCGGTGACGGCAAGGCCGAAAAGAAACCCATCGATGAACATGCGTATACGGTCGGCACGCGAGACGACCGGATCGGTAAGCTTTGCAATTTTCCGCTTCATGATGGAATTGTCGGACGGATCGGTGCTGATGCCGACCGCGGGGAGCGATTCCATCACCACATTCGACCAGAGAATTTGAATGGCAGTGAGAGGCGCGGCGTATCCCAGCGCGGGCGTAATAAGCACGGCCAGAACTTTGCCGATGTTGTTGGTGAGGAGATATCTGATAAGTTTCTGAATGTTTCGATATACGGTGCGCCCTTCACGGACTGCATGTATGATGGTGGAAAAATTATCGTCGGTGAGAATCATCTCGGCGGCCTCCTGCGAAACCTGTGATCCCGCGCGGCCCATCGCAATGCCTACATGCGACTGCTTGAGTGCCGGTGCGTCGTTCACTCCGTCACCGGTCATTGCTACAACGTGTCCTTTTTCTCTGAGCTTCTTCACTATTGCAAGCTTATCCAGTGGTGAAACGCGTGAATAGACTTTGATCGATTCCACACGTCTGGAAAATTCCTCGTCGCCCATCTGTTCGATTTCTCTGCCCTCAATGGCTTCGTCAATCGTTGAGGCAATACCCACGCTCTGTGCGATTGAAAAACCCGTATTTTTACTGTCGCCGGTTATCATCACCACAGTGATGTTGGCGGATTTCGTTTCTTCAATGGTGAGTTTCACTTCATCCTTCGGCGGATCGTAGATTGTGGCGCATCCTAAAAAAGAAGCATCACGGAGATTCTCCATTGTTAAATTTCGGTTCTTTTCGGCTATTTTCCACGCAAATCCGATGAGGCGGAATCCCTTTTGAGACATTTCGGTCAGCGCTTTTGTGATATGAGTGCGTTCATGTGAGGTGAGCTTCTTAAAATCGCCTTCGGAATAAAAGGTATCACAAAGTTCGATGATGCGCTCAGGGGCGCCTTTTACTGGAATGACGAATTCGTTGTGGGGGTCTTGCACAAGCGCGGCGGAGACCATTGTTTCGGAGGAAAATGGAATAGCATCGACGATTTTGTAGGGATCGAAGGTTGACGGTTTAAAACCGTTGATGATGGCTGATTTGATGAGCGCGGTCTCTGTGGGATCGCCCATTTCCTTCACAATCGTTCCATCGACTTCCTGCACTTCCGCTGTTGAACATTTAATTGAAGCAAGAAAGATCTTATGAAGAATGTCGGATTGGCCTTCAGAAGATAATTTGAAAAGCTCTGCCATTGTCAGAAATTTTCCGCTGATAAAGTACTCCTTCACTGTCATGTTGTGCTGGGTGATGGTCCCGGTTTTGTCGGTACAGATATAATTCACATTCCCGAGCGTTTCAACGGATGAAAGGCGCTTTATGATGACATTGTTTTTCGCAAGGCGTTCTACTGCAAGCGAGAGTGCGATGGTGATTGAAGCGGGTAGCCCCTCCGGGAATACCGCGACCATAATGCTGATGGCGATGATGATTGATTGATGCCAGGGGAATTCCCTGAACACACTCACGCCCAGCACCACGATCGCCGAAAGGAGTGCGAAGGTTACCAGAAATTTTATCTCCTTTTGAAGTTTTTGCTGCAGAGGGGTTTTCTCTTGTTCGGATTCCTGGATGTTGCGTGCGATTTTGCCCATTTCGGTCGCATCACCCGTCGCAACAACGAGGGCTTTGCCGGTGCCGCTCAGGACCCGGCTTCCGCTGAAGAGCATGTTTTTCATTTCGAAAAGTCGTAATTCGCCTGAAAGGGGTTCGGCGTGTTTCACGACAGCTTCGCTTTCACCGGTGAGTTGGGCTTCATCCACAAGGAGGTTTTTCGCTTCAAGGACGCGTGCGTCGGCAGGGAGGATATCGCCTGCCTCGAAGAGGATGATATCGCCGGGCACAATAAGTTTTGATGCAATAATTTCAACCGACCCTTCCCGCATTACCTTAAATTGCGGGGAAAGAATTTTTTTCAGCTCCTCAACAGCTTTTTCAGCTTTATAGTCCTGGATGAGGCTGATTATGGTGTTGATGATAACCACGCCGGTGATTGCGAAACCTTCAATAAAATCTTTAATAGCAAATGAAAAAACTGATGCGACAAAAAGGATGAGAGCCATTGGTTCGAAAAGATACTCGAAGAGCTTCCGTAGAAAGCCTTTTTTCCTTGCCTGCGTTATTTCATTGTATCCATATTGTTCCCGCCTTTTATGCGCCTCGGATTCAGTAATTCCTGAAGAGGATGATTGTAATGTCCGGATGCTTTCATCGGTCGTAACTGTATAATAGGTATGATACTGATGACTCATGGACGGTCTCCATATTTTTTGAAATAATTGCTGTTTGCGTAAAAGACGTTGTTCACATCCATCAATTCAGCTTCTTCGTTGAGGACTTAGATACGGAATCCCCATGGAAACATGGGCACTTCCTGCGATGGCACAGAAAACCCCTCTGAGATGGATATGTCTGTAGCTTTTATTGTACGCGATGAATATTTTCCGGCGAGCTGTATGAGTCTGTCAATCCTCTTTTGAGTGATCGGATGGGTTCGTAAAATCGATGGTGTGGGCGCATGTTGCCGCGGGAGGGGAAAAAAGTGTCGCACGTGTATAGGATAGTACTCGGTTTTTTGAAGTGGGTATTGCGTCTTTCTTTTATATGCGCTTGGCCGAAAATACTGGAGGAAATCTAAAAAACCTCACTTATTGCACCACATGATGATATATTCTCTTTTCTGTATATGATGATGCGCAAAGTCGGTATGTATAAAAAATTATTTCTTGAAATATTTCACGTTGGTGGATATACAGACATATTATATCGGGAGAATAAGAGGAATGGCTATGATAACAATGGAGAAACAAACGCCTGTGCTGGCGCTCTTTTTTGCAGGGATTATCTCGATTGTGGTAATTATGATTTTTGAAAAACCAAATAGGCCTTTTGAGATGTGGCAGGGACTTTTGCTTTTTTTTCTGTGCTATTTTCCAGGAATGGGAATTGCCCTTCTTTTCGATCCCAATGCGAAAAGAGCGAAGGAGGAATATCTGAAAATTAACTTCTACGAGGAGAAAAAATAATGCAGCTCGGTCATGTTGCCGTTGCGCTTGCAGTCTCGTCCTATGCACCGGAAATAACCGGCGGG
>DYLV01000239.1 GCA_020721925.1 Leptospira biflexa | reverse complement strand
TAAGGGATACGTTTCAATCCACGCGCCCGCGTGGGGCGCGACTTCCACCGACTTCTACAGGTATATGGCATGGTAAGTTTCAATCCACGCGCCCGCGTGGGGCGCGACTGTATTACACTAAAAACCTGAACATATCAGGCATTACGACACTGCTTTCGCTAAACCCTTCTTTACAATAAAGTTTTCAAAGAACAAACAAAATCTATATCATCATGTATTTAAGGAAGAAAATACTATTTCTTCTCATCGCTAACCTGCCTGCATTCTCACTATCGCTTCAGGTTGGCGCTACACGATTAACGGCTCATCGTGTTCATACCCGGAGCTCACACCGTGATGCTCCACTCTTCGTTTCCAATTGCTTCCTAAAAAATAAAAACGAAGGCTGTCTTCATCCGGATTGTATATTTTCAAAAGCTCAGTTTTGAGCCACTCCCATCCCGCAGGATCTACATTGCATTCAAATACCGACTTTTGAACCCGGACTCCATAATTCACACATGTTTTTGCCACTCGCGCCAGCCGTTTTCTGCCAACTGAATCAATCGTCGCAACATCATAGGTAACAAGCACCAACATAAATCCTCCTACCGCATATAAAATGGCGGATATTCTTCGATATCTCCACGAATATATCGAGCCATAAGCCTTCCCTGAATGTGAGGGAGCAGGCCAATAGTTGTTTTTTCATCGAGAAATGGGTGTTCAATGATTTCATCCTTCCTTTTTTGGTAAGCAATTAAAACGGCTTTTCGCGCCTGATCGCCGATACGAATTTCACCTGTTTCACGCGTATCGAAATCTTTTTCCGAAATTTGCCGTAAATTGATGAGATTCAGCACCACCCGATCGGCAACATATGCCCTCAGTTCTTCCATAATATCGAGTGCAAGGCTTGGCCTTCCGGGTCGTAATCGGTGAAGAAATCCCACCTGCGGATCAAGTCCTGTTGTTTCAAGGGCGCTTCGAACATCTCCCACCAATAGCATGTACACAAACGAAAGCAATGCATTCACATTATCGCGTGGGGGCCGTTTTGAGCGCCCATTAAAAATGAATTGTTCTTTCTGAGAAGTGATAAAATCATTAAAGCAATTAAAATACGTAGCCGCAACTTCTCCTTCATAGCCTCGAAGTTTTTCAAGGTTATCCGTCATTTCCACCTGTTTTAATTTTTCTGCCAGATAATTTATTGCATCTTTCAATTTATGTCCGTTGTCGCCATGATTTCGGATGTGCCGCATGATCTGTGTGCGGGAATTTGCAATTTTTGCCGCCACAATATTGCGTGCAATTTTGAGCGATTTCTCTTCCGAATCGGAGATGGTATACTGATTTTTCCGCAGAAGCACATTCCCTGTTTGTTCGCCATATACTCTGGCAAGGAATTTGCCAGTTGATGAACAATAACTTATGCCGATATTATTTTCTGCGCAAAAAGCCATCAGCGCCGGCGTAACCGGCTTGAAACCAAAACACACAATATTCTCAATGGTACTCACCGGCGCCTGAACTGCTTTCTTTCCTTCCACTTCCACTACAAATGTCATCCCTTCTTTACGGATGAATGCATCAGGATTTGTAATGTAGAGTGTATTAAGATGTTTCTTCATACGGTGAAAAAAGCTCCTTGATATATGCGGAGAGTTTTCGTTTTCTAATCTTTGGCATGCACTCATCTGCAATTGAACAGAACTCACACTTCGAGCTGTGTATTGCCTTCGGCACAATTCGCTGCTGAACCATCTCGTGAATCTTTGCAATTATATCCTCGGTACTTTGCCGTAACTCATCGGACAATTCCACCTCAAGCCGCCTTCTTGGTTTTCCGTAAAATATCGCAGCTTTCCCAATAGTCACACCAAGCATTTCCTCAAGGCATAGCGCCTGCGCGCAAAGCTGTGCCGAGTCGCTAATGTCTAGCTTCGGTTTTCCAGACTTGTATTCCACCGGATAGGGCACAATCTTTCCCCCGCTGTCGGTAAATTCCACTACATCGGCCCTTCCGGAAAGTCCAAGCCGCTTACTGAACACGTTTAGCCCTCTTGTAATATGTTTTGCTCCGTGCATTTCGTCATCTCCGAAATCCACTTTCTCATGGAGGATTTCCCCTCGAGCAGTAAAAAAGTTTTCAGCCCAGATTCCTTCTACGTGGATGAGTGCGCACTGTCTGGGGCAGAACACATAGTGCTGGATGGCGGAAAGCTGGATGTAGTCTTCTTCGGAATACATTATCAACCCCCAATATTTCTTGCACACCAGTTGACGTACGCACTCATCGACACGAACTGCTCATCGTGTTATTATAACATAAACACTTCTTGATATTACTCAAATACTTGATAGCGATATTCATTCACCATCTATCTCCTCGCAGTTCAAGCCAGACAGATCATCGCGTTGGATGTCGTAGTCTTCG
>DYLV01000050.1 GCA_020721925.1 Leptospira biflexa | reverse complement strand
CAATCACTTCCTCGGTCATTGTATAGCTTGTTTTCATGTACATGGCAACCCTCTCGTTTCATACAAATACTCTTCACTTATTAATACGATTGGAAGCGACGAAATCGGAAATTTTTTTGTATCTGGAGAAAAATTTTTTCGGAAGCTTTTACGACCCTTCAAATAATTAAAAATAAAGAAGATACGTCATATAATAAACTATTACCGGGACTGAATAAAAGAGTATCTGCACTGCCCCCTCTTAACTTTCTTATCTGAAAACCGTTACGAAAAAATGATATTTCGGCATTGAGAAAGAGTATGAATAGCATAATTTTTTCTGATTAAAATAACCATAACCGAGCAAAATTTTTAATACAGAATTTACAAATCGTGTGAGAATGTCATATACATAAATCATCTTGCAACTTTTTACAGAACAAGGAATTTGAGTTGACAACTGTGTATAATTAATTTTTTAAATTATATACTCTAAACTTGGATGAATGTCTGTTATGAAAAAATCAGGTTTGTTGTTTATTATCATAATTATACTGTTTCTTGCCAGAGCATATTCCAATAACCTCGAAAAAGATACATTCGATAAAAAAGGTAATGAGAAACAAAAAGAATTACAGGCTGTTGATTTAGACGGAATCTGGAAAGAGGATTCTCTTAAGATAGCAAATATCGTATCCAATTTGCGGAAATTTCGCACTAACTCCAATGATTCATCCATACAGGCCGATCATAAAAAAAGCCTACTGGCAAAAGAATTAGTGGCGACAAATAAAAAATTTGTGAACACTGTGCTGTCTTTAAAGTCTGCAAAAGTAGTTGATGTTGAACCAGAAAAAGAGTTAACCAATTATGGAAAGAATTTAATAAAAAAAACAATTAACCAATTAAAAAAAGATCCTTCGGCAAAATGGCTTTTTATAGGTGGCAATTCAATTGATGATAATCTGTTTTTACAGTTTGCCGTTGGAGCAGCAATCGCAATGTGTGAAAAATGTTATAAAGAAACAGGCCGTTATGAAGTTGAGTTTGAAATTCCTATCCCGCAGACCAATACACATAGTGATACCTCTGATAGTTATGAAATGTTCGAAAACGGTGCATATTTGGGTGGGGATAATAAGAATGATCGCATAATACTGAAAACTAAGTTAGTTGTAATAATCAGCTCTAAAGCAGAAGCACTACAAATATCAAAGAATACAATTATGCCGATTTCTGGAAGAATAACAAAAATCTTCTATAATGGCTCTTCATTCAATGAATCGCTCACAATCACATTGAAAAAAATATAATAGCACCACAATTATTCCCCTCGCCAGAAAAATATACCATAGCGAGATATCGAGGAAAATAAAGTGAAACTGTATTGCTTTTCTCATTGACAGCACTACAAATGATATCATCCCTTTTCTATCATGAATGACGAAGACTACATGCGCATTGCCATCGAAGAAGCAAAATTCGCAGCAGAAGCGGGTGAAATTCCGGTAGGCGCGGTAATTGTGCACAACGACACTATTATCGCACGAGCACGAAATTCCAATCGCGCATCACACGACCCAACCCGGCACGCCGAGATGGAAGCAATCCGCGCTGCCTCGGACGTTTTACAAAATGAAAGGCTTTTAGAGTGCACCCTTTTCGTCACCAAAGAGCCCTGCGCTATGTGCGCTGGCGCGATAGTGCATGCCCGCATTAAGCGCATCATTATTGGCACACGCGACACTAAATACGGCGCCTGCGGTTCGGTATTGTCGATATGCGGCAATGCAACTCTCAATCATGTTCCGAAAATTATTTTCGGCATACTTGAAAGCGAAACATCACAGCTTTTACATGAGTTTTTCGATTCGTTGCGTAAAAGAGGAAGCCGATGATTCTTTTTTATTGCGAGGAAGTGTATTTGATGATACAATCGCTCGCATCTATTCTTGAGCATAAGATATGACTGGCGCATACTACGATAAAAACGGCAATATCATCGATTTCTATGCAATCTTTAACGTTCCCTACGGAGCAGGTGAAGAGGAAATCAAGTCTGCATTCCGCACACTCATTAAGCGCTATCATCCCGACCTTTCACAGAGCCACAGCGAACAGAATGCAGAAAAAATTGAAGTCATCATACGCGGGTATCATCTGCTCATCGATGAGGATGCAAGGCGCGACTACGATCGCGCTCTTTTTCAGTCCCGGGATCCGCGAAATGGTGCGTTCCCGGTGATACCGAAAAAGAGGATTAAATATTCTGCGTCTCTTGCGGAACTTCTCCGCGCGCGCCTTAACCCACGCAGAATGAAACGCCGCGACATTTTGTTTAACATCGGTCAGGATGTGGAAATTTTCATCACGCCGCTTGAAGCAAAACGCGGCGCTATTGCGTTTGTGGATCTCCCCTCGCGGATGTATTGCCCGTTGTGCATGGGAGAAAAAAGCGACTGCTATATATGCCAGGGAACGGGACGCATCAGCTCCTCATCCCAGCTTGAGGTACGCATTCCGCCTCATGTGGATGACAGCACCTTCATAGATGTTGACCTTCTTAACATCAGGCCCGACCGTTTCACAAGCTTCGCAGTGCGGCATCTTCGCATCAAAATCACGGTTGTGCAAAAAGAAGGCGGAATATGAAACCAGTGGCGGGTGTAATCGGAGGCGGAGTGGTCGGCGCGCATATTGCACTTGCGCTTGCCAAACGCTTTACGGTATATCTCATTGAAAAAAATCCAAAACTCGGACAGGAAACATCCACGCGAAACAGCGGAGTACTACATGCGGGAATATATTATCCGGCGGGTTCCCTCAAAGCGCGCTTCTGCGTGGAGGGCAATGCCCTTTCCCGAGAATTATTCTCGAAGTACGATGTGCAGTTTGCCTCTTCCGGCAAATACATCATCGCGCGCGATGAAACTGAAGAATTCGAACTTGAACATCTTTTAGAAAATTCCAATCGAAACGGTGTTTCCGAAATGACGCGCGTATCGATGAAGAAATTCAATGAAACTTTTCCATACCTTAAAGCGCGGGGCGCAATTTTCTCCGGAAGCACCGGCATTATCGATGCTGCAGACTACATGATCGCTCTCGCAGCCCTGCTCGACCGCAACAATATCGAAGTGCTGAAACCATGTACAGCGCTCGGCATCGTCGCGGGGCCGAAAATAGAAACGAACCGAGGCACGCTTGAAGTCGATGTAGCAGTAAACGCCGCGGGGCTTTATGCAGATTATATTGCAAAAAGCGCCGGCATCGCCAATTATGAGATAATTCCCCTCAAGGGTGATTATCTCGCCACACGTTCATTCCCTTTACATGTTCCCATCTATCCTGTACCCAATCATGTGCACGGCACACTCGGTCTTCATCTCACACCCACATTTTCTTCCGAAGTGCTTTTCGGTCCCTCAGAGATGCCGTGCAATAGAAAGGACGATTATACAATTCAAACCTCATTTAATGTATTTTATGAATCGCTTCAAAAAACTTTCGAGCCGGCAATTCTCTCTAACATTGAATTATACGAAGGCTATTCCGGCAATCGACCGAGGGCGTATTATATGGGGAAACGCTGTGAAGATTTTACAATTATCGAGCATCCATCAAGCGTGATTCATCTCATAGGCATTGAATCACCGGGGCTTACCTCTGCACCGGCGATTGCGCGGCATGTGGCGTCACTCGTGTAATCATTTTGCTTTACTCAAGCTCGCCATACAGAGCGGCATAATAATCAATCTCATCGCGGGCAGAAGCCCGGATGATCTTATCTTCAATCCTTCCCAGTCCATATCGTTCAAGAAAATCGATGCCACGATGTATTATTTCCCGATGTGAATACTTTTTCAGACGTTCATCATGCGGCAATATTTCCTTTATAACGGATCGGGCTTCGCTCAGTCGCATGGCATATTGATATTTTTTCAGTATTGCACAGAAAAGATAGTGCGGATAGATATACGCATCGCGTTTCCATCTATCTCTCACGACGGACGTGATGATGGCAAGCGCATTATCCCTGTGAGAAAAATCGGAAACCATCACCGGTTTTGAAAAATTCACCCGCACCGTATTGCGAAGAATCTGCGTCCAGGAAACTCTCGCCTGCCCGTAAAGCTCGGCCTGGGGGCGATGGAAATACGATATTTCCACCGGCACCAGCGCAATTTCCTCGGTATTTTTCTTGAGCGAGTCGACAATTGCTCGTATGAATTCATCGCTCATTTCTCGAAGGCTGCCGTCTTTAAAAAAGAGAAGCTCCGGGAAAAAAAGCACCGGCACTCCATGCTCGAGGAGAGTGGAAAGATACGTCTTCACCACCTCGCGGTAGAGTGGATTTCCCAGTCTCCCAATGTTTACAATGTAGCCCCCGGCGCGCCTAAGCACAAACCTCCTGAAAGGGCTGGTCACAAGCGCGCTGTTGACCAGAAAGCGTGGGGGAAGGAGTCCAAAGCGTCCAATCGCCATCATAAGGAAAAGAAAATCGAAATAATTTCTGAAAGTTGCACAATATACCACATTGGCGCTTTTTGCCGCCATTCGCACTTCCCGAAACATTCCCTTTACTTTTAAGTTTGACACAAAAAAAGGTTTTGATGCATCGCCGCGAAAAAAATTTACCATAATGTTTCTGAATTTTAAAACCGCAATAAAAATTCTCAAAATCAGGGGATTGTATCGGTCAATAGACTCATCGAGATATATCTTTGCAAGCTCCTCCATCGCTAAAATGGAAGGGCTGCTTTCAAGCATGGCAAGCGCCTTCCGCTCACGCTTCGAATTGCGATGAGAGTCGGGCAATACATGGAGCGGCGTTTGGCGCTGCTTGATTAATTCACAGAATGCGGACAGGGTTGTTTCCTTTGAAAAATAGCCATCTTGCAGCTTTTTGATGATGATTGGGGAAAAAAACGTCCCCTTCGCATGCTCCATTCCTTTTTTCCGGACACCGGCGCGTATGCGCGTTTCTTCAAGAAGTAAGTGAAACCGTGCGGGATTTTTCACCGTTTCAATTAAAAGCCTGGTAGAGCGATTGTTCAAAAGAACCTCATAGAGTGAACGGTATACCGGTATTGAAATTCCTTTTTGTTTCGCAAATTCAATCAGCGGCTCAATTGCGTAGGCGCCTTCCGCCAGATAGTTGAGATTCTGACTCATCTTCTCAAGAACATGCTCCGGCCGAAAGCGCATGATAATACGATCGTAAAAGGAAACCGCGCTCCCGGTTTTCATAATCTGCCGCGCGATGTCTTTTCCAAATCGGCGATTTCTACTGTGCTCCGAGAGCGCTGTTGCGATAAGGTCTCCAAGGCCCGACACATCCAGAATAGTTTCCCGCCTGGCGCCGAACGCATCGGCAAGCAGGCACATTTCTTTCAACGCTTCCGCCATGAGCGCGCCCGCAAGATTATCACCGCAATGAGGGAGCACACTCAACAGTCCCGCCGCAATTGCCGCGGGGTTTTTCAGGGTTCCCCCAAGTTCCACTCCTAAAATATCTTCATGCTCGCGGCATTCCAGATAATCGCAATTTAAAAGTTCAAGAAAATAGCGACGGGCATCGGGAGACCTGCCCGCAATCATAAGACAGGTATGAAATTTCTTGCTCACTTCTTCTGCGTGGCTGGGGCCAGAAATTGCCACAAGCTTCTCTGCATGCTGCGGCATAAGCTTCGAAAGCCCGGAAGAAATAGTGCATATTTCATCGTTAATTTTACAAAACCCCTTCGTGAGATATGCAACCGGTATGTTATGGGGAATATGCTTCTTTACGCGCTGTGCAATATCCAATATCACTTTTGAGGGAGTGCCAAAAATAACTGCGTGCGCCCCCTCCACTGCATCGCGCAGGTTTCCTGTGGCGACAATATTCTCCGCGAGTGCCACGCCGGGTAGAAACTCCGTGTTCTCATGAAGTTCGTTTATGGATTTTACCACTGATTTTTCGTATGCCCACATCAACACGCGGAAATCAGGGTTGTTTTCCGCAATCACCTGGGCAACGCTTGTCCCCCACGAACCTGCGCCGAGTACGGCGACGCCTAACTGATTTTCCTTCGCATCCATGAGCAACGGCTATAGTAGCCCACCACGCGCATAAAATCAAGAAGAAAAGCCGGAAAGCTCAAACGTAATCAAGATAATCCTTGAGCTTCCTTGCCCGGGTGGGGTGACGAAGTCTGCGAAGAGCTTTTGCTTCAATCTGGCGAATGCGCTCACGCGTGACTTTGAACACATAGCCAACTTCTTCAAGCGTGTGTGAATATCCATCGTCAAGGCCAAAGCGCATGCGGATCACTTTTTGCTCGCGCGCGGGAAGCGTTTTCAGCACGGTGTTTATCTGTTCCGCAAGGAGCCTGTACGCTGCGGTGTTCGCCGGCGAATCAACTTCCTTGTCTTCAATGAAATCGCCCAGCAGGGAATCCTCTTCTTCGCCCACAGGTGTTTCAAGTGAAATCGGTTCGCGTGCCACATTCTTCACCGCCTTGACCTTCGCCATCACCCAGCCCAGGCGTTCTGCGAGTTCATCGGCGGTGGGTTCGCGCCCGAATTCCTGCTGAAAGAGTCGGGTTTCGCGCATCACTTTGTTGATCTGCTCGATCATGTGCACCGGGACGCGGATGGTGCGCGCCTGATCGGAAATCGCTCTGGTGATTGCCTGGCGTATCCACCATGTCGCGTATGTTGAAAACTTATATCCTTTTCGATATTCAAACTTATCGACAGCCTTAATGAGCCCGATATTCCCCTCCTGAATCAAGTCAAAAAAATGCATGCCGCGATTGGCGTATTTTTTTGCAATCGAAACAACAAGCCTGAGGTTCGCGTTGATGAGTTCCTTTTTTGCGATGGAAATTTTGCGAAGACCCTGTTCAATTTGCTTTCCCCATTTGACAATGTTTTCAACAGAATCGCCCGCCTCCTGCTCGATACGCCTGACTTTTCGTTCGTTATTTCGAATGTCTTTTACCAGATTGAGAAGTTCTTCCTTATTGGAGATACCTAAAAATGTGAGGATTTTCTTCACTTCTTCGCCCTTTTCCACCTTGCGCGCCAGGTGCTTGAGCTCTTTTAGATCTTTATCGTATTCCTTCTCTATATTTTCAAAAAACTGATGGGTATCCTTAATTCTCGACACCATCGACTGAATTTTTGAGGCAGTCTTGTTGATTTCGTTTTCATGAATTCCCATCGCTACGACGGATTTGTGAATCAACTTCCTGGAGTTTTCAATTTTGTTTATAAGCTCCTTGCCCCTGGGCGATTCGGGATCGACTTTTTTCAGCTTATTTTCTGCCTGCATCTTCTTCTTGTCTTCCGCGATGATCACATTCATATTTTCATAATAGCGCTTCTCAAGACTCTTCATATCCACGGAAGAAAGATAATACAACCGGTTGAAACGAAGGATTTCGGTAAGCTTGATTTTTTTGCTTTTAACCTTGGAGTGATTTTTAATCAGTTCGTTCACGATAAGAGAAGATTCAAGTACCGCGCTTTCTATGAGAATTTCTCCCTGTTCAATTCTCTTTGCCAAATCTACTTCCTGATCGCCGGAAAGAAGCGAAACTTTCCCTATTTCTTTGAGGTAGAGGCGAATCGGATCGTCGAGATAGGATGAATCGTGATCTTTTTCTTCCTGCTGAGATGCCGGGTGCTTCTTCTTCGATGCGGAAGCCTTCTTCTTTGCCGGGGGAGCTGCTGTGATAATCGGATTTCGCCGCGTCGATTCTTCCACAACATCGATGCCGAGTTGGTTAAGAAGAATAAACACATCATCGATTTTATCGGAATTCAACAGCTTATCGGGCAATATCTCGTTGATTTCATCATAGGTAATCTCGCCGTTTGATTTTCCCACCTGAATGAGCTTCTTCACTTCGGGAATGTTCTCAAGAACCAATTCACTCTTTGCCATATAACCATATCCTTGAATATAAATCTCATTGCGGGGCTGTTTTTAAAAAGATCGCTTCAATACAATGTTCATCGTACCCATTGAATGATTTTGATGCAATGCACGTCAAAATCGCATGGAAATGAGCACAAAATTCATAGAGCAATCATTTTGAGACTGCACCGCAAATGTTTACTACCGTGTCTGCAGATAGGAGAGAAGTTTTTCCTTGTCTCTTCTCAACCCCTCTATTTCAATGAGCATCTCCGAAGACACTCTATCACCCTGGCGATTTACTTCCTCTAAAATTTTCTCCATTTTTCTATCAATCAAATACAGCTTTACATTGATAAAAATTTCGCTGTAAGCCTCTGCCGGTCTTTCCGCCACAAAGCTTTTCTCCAGGCCCTTTTCCAGAAACTGTCTGATGTCTCCCTCTGGAAATTCATCGAAAATCCTGTCGATGGAAATCTGTCTTCCCTCCGAATACAACTCGGCAATTTTTGAAAACACAGTCTTTGCCATGGGATCTGTCATTCCTTCAGCGCTGAAATCCAGCATCGCACTTTCCACAAGTTCCGGATGCGAGAGAAGGAGGATGACAAGCTCCCGATGACACCGGGCTAAATAATTAATTTCCTCCCCGGTTTTCTTTGAGAGCGCACCAAAGTTCGTCGGGCTCTTTGCGCCTGCACGATAGCGTTCGTAATCATTGATAATGACATTTTCTTCGATGCCAACAAGTGCGCCGATTTTCTTCAATTGCGCGCGTTTCTCGGAATCGAAGCGTATATCATCAACGATGCGAAAGAGCGCAAGAAGAAGTCTTCCCTTCGGAAGACTTCCCGAATCGGCCATCACTCGCTGAATTCTGTATTCAACAGGCGATACCGCCGAATCGACCACTGCCATGAGACGGCGAATACCGTACTTCTTCACATAATCAAAAGGATCGCCTTCCGGGAGCCGTGCCACCCGTACTTCCACATTTTTCTCTGCTGCCACATCCAGCGATCGAAGCGATGCTTTTATTCCTGCAGAATCGGCATCGAACAGGAGAACGATTTCCGTACAATACCGCGACAACACTTCCACATGCTGGGACGTGAGCGAGGTTCCCAGAGGGGCGACCACATTGCGCACACCGTTCTGAAAAAATCCAATCACATCGAGGTATCCTTCAACTATGATTGCCCGCTTCAGCTCGGCGATACTCTCCTTCGCCAGATGAAACGCATAGAGAATGGAACCTTTCTTAAAAAGGTCGCTTTCAGGGGAGTTCAGGTACTTCGGCTCGCCTTCCCCGATTATTCTTCCTCCAAATGCAGCCACATCGCCGCGATGATCGAAAATTGGAAACATCAGCCTGTTTCGGAATCGGTCATAAAAACTTCCCGCCTTGCCTCGAGTGGAAGGCGCAACCAATCCGAGTTTCACGGCTTCTTCTATGGAAACCTTCTCCGCAAGAAGCCTGCCCGCCAGATACGCGCCATCGGGCGGTGCAAAGCCAAGCGAGAATTCTTCAATCGCGGCGTCGCTCACCCCACGCCGATGGGCATATTCAAGCGCCTGCCTTCCCACTTCCGACAAAAGAACCCGTCGGTACAGATTCATCGCGTAGACATTAATCCTCTTTAAATACGCAAGCCCTTTATCTCGATCTCTGGATTCTTCTTCTCTGACTTCGATACCGGTGATCTTTCCTAAAAAACGCACGCTCTCCGGAAAGCTTAAGTGCTCAATTTTCGAGATAAACGAAAAAACATTTCCTCCCGTCTGGCAACCGAAACAGTAAAATATCTGCTTTTCCGGCGAAACGGTAAAAGACGGCGTTTTTTCCTTATGAAACGGGCAAAGACCGATATAGTTCGCGCCGCGTTTCTTCAGGGACGGCACATACCGTTGTACAATTTCTTCGATTCTCGACCGTTCCCTGATGATTTCAATCGTATCGCGCGGGATTGCCACGAGAACCTCAGAGATTCTCCATTTTTTTCGTCAGGATTTCCTTTACCAGTAAACCATCGGCCTGACCCTTGAATTCCTTCATGAGCATGCCCATAATTTTCCCAAAATCCTTTTTGCTCACTTCGCCAAGTGATTTCAGTTTTTCATCAATCGCTTTTTCTACTTCTCCGGCATTGAGCTGTTTCGGCAAATAACGCTCAATAATCGCGAGCTCTGCGGCTTCCTTCTCGGCGAGATCGTTCCTACCCGCTTTAGCAAACTCTTCCATCGCCTCTTTCCGCTTCTTAGCCGCTCGTTTTACGATTTCAATGACCTTTTCTTCTGAAAGTTCAGCACTTCCCTTTGCCTTTTCGTACATGATATCGGACTTCACCATTCGAAGTGTCCGCATCAGCTCTTCGTTTTTTGATTTGATTGATTCACGCAGATCCTGTTCAATTTTATTCATTAGTTCCATAGAGGCCTCACCTTGGTTTGCCTTAACGTACTATCCCGGCATCAGCTACATGAAAAGGAAGCAATGCTGACACTAATTTTTGTGTGAAATACTGCACATCCGATATATTTTTCATCAATGAAAGAGATTATTTCAGGTAGCACCATAGAACATTATTATCTCTCAGCCATAAATATTTCACCATCGCAATATTCGTAAAACCATTATTCCTATCCGCGTTACTTTTCGAGGAAAACTCGTGCGGGCTATGGCACTTCTCTCACCCTACGCCAATATTTACTATAATATTATACTACAAAAAATAATCGTCGTCAATATTGCCGACAAAAAATATCGAGAAGTTTACAATATTTTAAATAGAAACAAGCAAATTGGAAGTCTATCAAGCACTCACGCACCACGCACAATAAAATCGATCAATAAAAGACCATAATATGTTTTGAAATACACGGAAAAATTACTCATTTCTGCTGTCAAATACATTTTGCAGGCGCTCACATATACCGTGCGCGATTCCCTTGTAAAAAAAGAGAGGGCTATCTCAACCGAGATAGCCTTGCTTTAGGCCGGAATCGCACCGTAATGTAATGCCATTCGAGGTTAATATACAAACATCACACCTATATTTCCCATGTAGCGGCGCAAACTGTGATCACTGTTCATGTGTGTCACATACCGCTGAAATTCAGCAAAAATAACAACCGAGGGCACAACCACCTGCCCTACTCCGAGGGCAAACCAGCCGCTGTTCAAAAAACGAATTTTATCTTTGTATTCATCGCCGTAATCGTAGTTGAGCGAATCAACGAAAGAGAAACCAATCCGCCCGAATGGCCTGGTAGTTGAACTGATGTTGAGCATAAAAATCACATCAGGGCCCCAGGAAGACAGCAGCTTGAATTTCTGGTTTTCATCGTTGATTTCATATCCGAACGAACCCTGCTGAAAAGCGAAACCAAACCCAAGGAGAAAAATATCCGTATTAGCGTTCAGGTGCGCAAAAACACCATACTGATATCCAGTGATATTTTTATACTGTTCGTCTCCTATTTCAATGTGGCCCTGAAAAGTGTATCCGCCAATAAAAGCCGCATCGACAAGCGCAAAAGCGCTTTGTTGAAATAATACAAAAACCCCAAGAATGAATACCAACGCCATGTTTCGTTTCATTTTCACGCCTCCTGTGTACTCAGCATTCACAACTGATATTTGTTATTGCGCTTCATCAAATATATAAGGAATCGGCGTTGAGTGCAAATATTTTTTTATCATCACATCACAATCATTCAGAAACAGATTTTATTTTTCTTGACGAGTAAATTACAATGTATATGAACAATACCATCAGAGGATAATTACACGCCATGGACCAATCTGCGCCATACCTTGGCTACGAGCTCACCGGCCCCCGTTCTCTCGAAGAACTTTTAGGAAAGCTTGGCCTGCAATGCGTTTTCTTCGTAGATGATGAACTCGTATGCGAGTTGTTCGCAAAAAAATCGGAACTGCTCTCTTTTGATCGCGATTCTGTACGAATAGGTTCCTTTACAAAAGAGGGGCGAACTCTTTTTTTTGCTGAATTCATTATTGAAATTCATGAAGGCCTTTTATCTCACATGAGCTTTCTTTTTGACCGCATGCCGCTGCTTTCAGATTTGTCAATCTGCGCGGATAATATGGAATCTATCGCCCTTCAGACACTCAAGTCGTATCAAGAGAAACACGGAGGCATTGTCTGAAAATCGCTCTTGTCATTCCTCCGATACGCGATTTCTATTTCACGCATCAGCGCGCTTCATTTCTGGGACCAGTCCTCTTACAAAATGAAATTAAAAATGAAGGTTTTGAGTGTCATATTTTCAACGGATGTGCCGGAAAAGCACGACGCAGCCAATTGCCGGAGGAGCTCTCATATCTTGCCTCATATCTCGGAAAAGACGGATTTTTCAAATACTACAACCGCTTTGGGAAACTTCCATGCTTGCTCTCAAACGAGATTATCCGCTGGAAACCAGATATAGTCTTCATTTCATTATTTGCCTTCTGCTATGCACCTGACGCGATTGAGATTGTCACGGCGCTTCGTAAGGCAGGATATCATTCCAAAATTATTCTTGGCGGTGCGGGCGTCAGTGCATATCCCGCATATTTTCTCCGCCATTCTTCGGCAGATTTTGCTTTTGCCGGCGAAGCGGACTGCGCGATAAAAAATATTATTCGTAAACCAAAAAGCACTTCGGGAATGTGGTACTTTGAAAATGAAGAAATTACCCACAACGATCCTGCACCCGTCAAAGAATTTTATCCGTTAATTGTCCCCGTCCGAAAATCTTCAGGAATACAATATTATTCGGGAATTTTCACACGGGGATGCCCAATGCGATGCGGTTTTTGTTCATCCCGGATGCACATGCCCGGATTCCGAAAAGCTTCCCTTTACTCAATAAAAGAACTTTTTCAAAAGACAGACTGGGCGAATCCATCGCACCTCAACATAGAAGATGACGCAATTGTGTGGGATTTCGAATATCTTCTTGAAATATTAAATTTATATAAAATCAGCGCCGGGAGCAATGCCACCTTCTCGCTTGAAAACGGCATCGATTACCGTGCGCTCGATGCCGATCGCGTTAAGGTGCTCGCCAAACTGGGGCTTTCCAAACTCAATATCTCCCTCGTTTCCATTGATCCTGCTGTTTCAAAAAATTACGGCAGGACCGGATATCCGGATAAATTTTCAGAAGTTGCAGAGGCCGCTCACCTGCACGGAATTTCCGTTACTGGATATCTCATCGCGGGGCTGAAAGGCGATACGTATGATGGAGTTCGGAAGGGATTGAACTTTCTGTCATCCCTTCCCGTGCTCATAGGCATTTCGCCTTTTTATCCGGTACCGGGGATACAGAATTTCGAAGATCTTTCGTTCTTCAACGCTATTCCTCCACGTCTCTGCGCCGGGACTTCATGTTATCCCTGGCATGATATTTCAACAGAAGAGCTGGTGGAGCTTTTTTGCGAAGCGCGAAAAATAAATTTAACTCGCCGGGAGAAATTTCGCAGATACGTGTAACATTTCTATTCGATCATGATAATATTGTAAGGATCCGTTTGCTTCGTATGCCGCGGAGAAAAGGGAAACGCACAGGAAGCTGGCGAAAATCGAAACCCATTCTGCAAATATCGTCTGCTGATTCGATTATCTCAGTCGCTTCCTTCCGAGCTGCCAGGATGAGATCGATATCCTTAGCCAGATCTGAAAACTCGAGATTACCATAGCCGTGCTGCCGTGTGCCGATTAGCTCTCCCGCCCCCCGGATTTTCAGATCTTCCTCTGCGATGAGAAAACCGTCATCGGTTTGTTCAAGAATTCGCAAACGGGAAAGTGCCTCTTCGGACACGGTATCCGGGTGCATGAAGATGCAAAAGCTTTGCTCGCTTCCTCGCCCCACCCGTCCGCGAAGCTGATGAAGCTGCGAAAGCCCGAAGCGTTCCGCATGCTGGATGATCATTACAGTTGCATTCGGCACATCAACGCCCACCTCAATGACAGAAGTCGACACAAGGATATCGATCTTCCCCGCTTTGAAATCACTCATAATTGCGTCCTTACGATCCTGAGGCATTTTCCCGTGAAGAAGCGCAATCGTAAATTCCGAAAATACGTGTTTCAACTCTTCATACGCTTCTGTTGCTGATTTCAAATCGAGCTTTTCCGATTCTTCGATGAGAGGAAGTACATAGTACACCTGGCACTTTTGCGAAACGTATTTCCTGATTGAGTTGTACACAGCCTTTTTTTTCGATTCGGGAAGCACCAATGTCTTCACAGGAATTCGATTAGATGGCTTTTGCCGTATGCTGGTGAGATCGAGATCCCCATAAAGCGTGAGGGAAAGCGAGCGAGGTATAGGTGTCGCAGTCATTACAAGAAGATCGGGCGAGTTTCCTTTTTCCCGAAGAATGGCCCTCTGGCGCACGCCAAAGCGGTGCTGTTCATCGATGATGATGAGGCCAAGCTTTTTAAAAGCCACATCGTGCTGAATCAGCGCATGAGTTCCCACAAGAACGTCGATTTCGCCTTTTATGCACCCTTTGAGAATTTCCTCCCTCGGGGACTTTTGCGTCGAACCGGTGAGGAGCGCCACGCGCGCATCATCACCGAGAAACTTCGTAAACGTTGCATAATGCTGCGCGGCAAGAATTTCCGTCGGCGCCATCACCGCAGTCTGCTCACTCCGAGAAACAGCAAGCAATGATGCTGCCATTGCCACTACGGTTTTTCCCGAACCTACATCACCCTGAAGCATTCTGTTCATTGGAAAGGGCTCATTCATGCTTTCGCATATTTCACCAATGGCTTTTCTCTGGTCCCCGGTGAGCGTAAAGGGTATCCTTGTAAAAAATTTCTCAAGCATTGTCGGATTGACGGAGTTTTCTCGCCTTTCAATATTAGCATGTAATTTTTTTCTGGCTAAAGCAAGATAACACTGAAGAAAAAAAAGCTCATTGAAAGCGAGCCTCTGCCGCGCGCGCTCTGCATCGTCGAATGTTTCAGGGAAGTGTATCGAAATAATGGCTTCTCTGAAAGAAGGGAGCCCATAATTCCGTATCATTTCAAAAGGAAGCGTTTCAGATATATCTCCAGCAAAGGAATCGATTGCGGTGCGCAACACGCGTCGGAAACCCCGCGAATCGAAACCAGCATTTTTAAGCTTTTCTGTCGATCGATACAGCGGTACAATTCTTCCCGCATGGATAGAAGTGATGCGTGAATCGGAATCAATAAAATCAAATTCAGGATGCACCATCTGGCGATTTTTATAAAAATCGACTTTCCCGGAAAACAGCAGGGTATCGCCGGGTGAAAACATTTTTTTAAGAAACTGAATGCCGCCGAAAAATACTACATGCAGCATGCCGCTTCCATCGCTCACTCGCAAATCGAGAAATCTGCGGCGAGTACCCACAATAGAAATATTTTCCACCGTTGCAATTATTGTTGCAACTTCTCCCACATCCAGGCTACCGATTGGTTTGAGAGATGAGCGGTCAAGATATCTTCTTGGAATATAGTAAAGAAGGTCTTCAACAGTCTCAATACCCGCCTCAGTGCGAAGAAGTTCCGCCTTTTTCGGGCCGATACCTTTAAGGTACTGAACACTTGAATCGAGCACCTATTCCTCTTCTGCAACATACCAAACGGCATCAGGAATCTGAACGTACTTGCCGTCCTTTGTGTAAAAATATGTGTAGTGCCTGCTCTCTTTCCCGGACGTAATTCGCTGCACCCCTGTCCATCGCTTAATAATTCTTCCATCGAACCCAAATACCGTAACGGTGATGTTCATCCCGGTAATCGTGTCAATCTTTCGGCGTACGATGTTTCTTTGTTCGTAGGTAAAATAATATCGAAAATACAGTATGGTGAAGATTACCAATCCCAGAGCAATAATGGCACCTCCAATCTTCAATTTCGTCGATAATGTCATAGCGCACCTCCTTTGTATGCGACTATCGTAGGAGAATTGAAAAATTTGCAATTATTATTTTGCACGTGATACTTTGAGCAAAGCGGTGTAAGCACTGAGATGATACGCAGAGACTTGATACTATAAAATATTTTTTATACAAACATTTCACATTTCTTCCTAAAATGAATTAGAATTTCAAATAAAATTATGTTATGATAGAATGAGCATAATGTTTCTTCTGTGCCATCAGGAGAAGACTGCAATAAAATATATAGCACCTCTGAATTTATTCATTTCTTTTTCAGTGTAAATTGTTGTGATGATATTCTTCTACGTGCGTGCACGGCTGAATTAACGAATACTACATCTTTATCATTGTTATAAAGCACGATACCTGCTTATCTTAACTATAACATAAAAGACCCCCTCTCTCATCTGCGCGATGAGGAATGGGAGGTACGAATTTTTATTAGTGGGGTGGGTTATTTTGTGAGCAGTATCTCCAAATCCGGCGGTACTCCCCACCAGATGCGCCATGTCGGGATATTTTCTATACATTTTCCCATAATTGCAT
>DYLV01000049.1 GCA_020721925.1 Leptospira biflexa | reverse complement strand
CACTCACTTCATCGCACATCACATAGGTGGTCTTGATATTCATCGTATCCTCCTCAAAAAAAAATATCCTTCCACCCATTAATACGATGAAATCAGCCAGAAGATAAAAATTTTTTTGGAAAAAGTGGTGTGTGTATCATGCCCGTTATCGCAAGGTAACCCGCTTCCAAAGAAAACTCATTCAATTTTTTTCGCGCGGCGTTTTTGTAAAGGGTATACAGTATCATGAAGCTCAAGCTGGTCAAAATCGCTCTCTTTTATCGGGGTAACAGAAGAAAGAAGGGTATCCACTTCTGCGACTTTCAAAATAATTTTCGTTGTTCCAAAGAGAGTATTTCTTTCACTCGCAGGCTTTTTTTTATAAACTACCAGCAAATCATCTCTGTTTACCCCATCGTAAAGGCCGAGGTTGACGATGATGCCTTCATCGGAAATTTTGATAATGCGCCCTTCATAGGGAATGAACTCATACAATTTTCTTGCACTGCGCACCGCTAACTTCGATAACGCATCGTGTCCGTTTTCCGAAATGGTAAAATCGCCGATGATTGTGCCGTTGTGAAAATTCATCAAGCTGAACGAGCACCAGATATGATCCGGGCCTTCAAGAAAGGAACCGTATACCAAATAATCAACTCGGGAAATTTTCCCATCGCGAATCGATTGCTGTATAGTATCGATATTCTTTTCAATGGATTCATCAGAAAATGTAATCGGTCCAAGAATGCTTTCCCGCTCCCGTATATTCAGTGCCTTCATTCTACCAAATTGCGCAAGTGCAAATGTGAGCTGGTTTGCAATCACCCTCCCCGCATCAAAATAGGATGGGATGATATTTTTGGGGGTGAAGTCGAGCACAAGTACAACCGGTACATCACGACGAGGTTCTTCATACGCAAACCCTGCTCGATGATAGAGCTTCTCGCGCCTTTTAATGATGGCAATGTTGAGCTGTTCACGATACCCTTCATCGGGGAAAATTCTCTCCAGGTCTTTAAGCTCATCAAGATAGAAGCGGTAATAGTCCAGTGCAAAATAATAATCTTTAATGAATTTTCGCACTTCCCGTTTTAATGGATTGAGAAGCGCGGCCCTCCGGCTGTGGAAAAAAGCGAGATCGGAAAGATTCAATTTTTGCGCACGCATTGATTTTTCATAATGAACCTCGCCGCGGGCTACCCTCGCAGGGTTTCCCATTTTGTATTCGCGTGCGATGAGAAAATCTTCAAATCCGGCGGAAATCATATTGTCATAGGGGAAGCGTTTTATCCCTTTCGTAAAATCACGGTGTGCGGCTTCGATATTTCCGCTTTTATCCCACGCGATCGCGCAGTTATAATAGGTGGGTGCGTTTTCTAACACAGCTTCCCTTGCCGCAGTAAAGTGAGATGCCGCTGCTGCATAGTCCCCTTTTAAAAGCGAAAGCATGCCAAGATATCGGTTCGCCGCAACATTATCATTTCGTTTTGAAAGCGCATTCTGAAATTCCCTGTATGCATCGTCAAGCTCGTCGGCATCTTCTGTAGCGCGATATCGACCAAGATGCAGCATCCCGAGAGCCACATACGCTTCTGGTCGTTCGGGTGCCGAATTGATGGCTTTTTCCAGCGCGTTTTTCGCCTCAGAAAACCTCTTTTCTCTCACCTTAATCTCGGAAAGCAATATGAGCGATTCATAATGATAGGGATTGATTTTGAAAATTGTTTCGAGTTTGCGTTTAGCCCAGATGTCCTTCCCCATTCCAAAATAAATTGATGCAATTCCATAGTAAGGCTCAATGGAATTTCCATCAAGTAAATGCGCTTTTTCAAAAAGATCGATAGACTCGGCGTATCTTCCAAGTCCCGACATGGCAAACGCAAGTCCGGCTACGGCTGAAGGATTCTGATTGTCGAGTCGAAACGCTTTTTCAAAAAACTTTGCCGATTCTTCGTATGCTTCGGTTTTCAGGTATGACCTGCCGATTCCTATCAGCGATTCACGGTAATTTGGATTTTGTCGGAGGGCTCGTTTAAAATACAGTATTGCTTTTAGAACTTCATTCTTTTCAAGGAATTCCCATCCCACTTTATTGAAATATATTGCGTTTTTGCCTCTTATTTCTTCTTCGGCGGAATAAAGATAATTCAATGCAGGGCAGATCAGCACAATGCACAATAGGATTGCTTTACCATGTTTCTTTGCGGTTTTCATTATTGACAGAGGTATGCGATTAGTTCCTGTGAAACCGCCTTATCAGGCGGTGCTAACGATATACGGGTCGTTGTCATTGCTTGTCAAGAAATAAAAAGATGATTATTTGTGGAGTGTTTTCACCCTGCTCATCAAAGAGTTTAATATTTCCGGCATCTTTTTAAAAACATTGTCAATCCGAAGAAAATACACTCTCAGTACCATATTGTAAAGCGACAGGCTTTCCAAAACAAGACTGTCCCATCGGCTTTTCAAGAATTCTGGCGGACGAAGAGATCTTTGTTTGTGAATCAACTCCCTGCTTTGTTTTCTTTTCCCTTTTTCGGTTTCGACGTGCAGTGCCGTCATCACATTCATCCCGGAGATGCTATATACCAGATCATACGGTGCTTCATAATTTTTTACAAGATCGGGCATGTCGAGCTCCTTCGCTTTTTTTGATGGAATTTCGGGTGTATCTTTACGGAAAGGTTTATTTTTCTTCATCGTGCCATTTTTATTTGTATGCGCGTCACGGGTTACTTTTTTTCTTTCAATTTTTTTCTCGCCAGATTTCGATTTTTTGTGCCTTCTGGTTAATGCAACCGCATCTGAGCGTTTTTGACCGGATGATGGAAGGGCAAGCACATTCTCGTTTGATGAAACAGGCATTATCCCGGATTTATCTAAGATGCGATGCTTCCCCTGCTCTTTTACACCTGCATGACGTGCAATATGAATGAGATCGCTTTTCGCCAATGACCGCGTAAACATAAATCTGGGCAGCTTGTAGGGATTTGCGTTTGCTGAGATAGGAAGACGAACAGGTTTGCTCACAATTGTAAAAGCTGTTTTATACCCTGCGTTGCGCAATGCGTGCACGGTTTCCTCGATTGCTAATCCAAAAGGATACACAAAACTCGTTACGGTGATGCCGAGTTTTTCCTCCAGCATCTTCTTGGATTTGTTGATTTCTTGCAGAAAATCGCTGCGTTTTTCGTTGTAGAGTTGTTTGTTCAATTTAAGGTGAAAATAACCATGTGCGGCAATTTCACACCCTTCGGACACAAGGCTTTTCAGCTGTGACCAATTCATCGCATATTCTTTTTTCCCGATGATATTCGGATAAATTGAAAGAAGCGGCTTAATCCCCATAGGCTTCAAAACTTCATAATACGCATTGTAAACGCTGTGATTGCCATCATCAATGGTCACAAGAATATTTTTTTTTCCAGCGATATTTCCCGCAAGGAAATCTCGGTACGAAACAAAGGTAAAACCCTTCTGTTTGAAGTATTCCAGATGCGATTTCAGTTCATCAGTGGAAAAATCATAGGGGACATTGGACCTTCCGAGGAATGAATGATAGCACAACACATACAGTTCCGCGTGTGCCGAAGCGGTGAGAATAAAAAAAATCACTGCAGTTATCATTGCTCGCATACCTGTCCGCCTTCAATCACAAGAGTTAAGGTAATTGACTGTCGATATATTTTAAAATTGGGAAACAGCCGACCTTCTGGAAAAAGAATTGACAACAAAAAATCATTTCAGCATACTTCAGCCTACAAGTATAAATGCCGGAGAATTATTTAATGAATAAACGTACCCAGTATTTAATCGACAAAAAATTCCAGCTTCGACAGACATTCTCTCTCATTGGCATAAAATTTTCCATTATCGCGCTCATAATCGGTGCCATTGCGTTCAATGCTGCATACAACAATATCCAATTGAACACAAATAACCAGCAATTACGGAACATTATTGAAAACCAGTCGAATGTTATCATTATTCAGGACAATAATGTCGAAGCCTTGCTCACCTATTCTCAATATGTCAAGGATAAAACACATCAGCACGCAATCATAGATGTTGCCCGACAACACAACGCAAACATGAAAACGATACGCCAGCATATCACCACCATGGAAAATATAATACGGCATAACGAGAACATTATATCATACAACATGTTGCTCTTGGTAGCCGTGTGTCTTTTCGTGCTTGCCCAGGGAGTATTTCTATTTTTTATGCTGATTCGCAAAACTCATCGGATTTCCGGCCCTATCTATGTCATGTCAAACTACATGCAACAAATTATTGAAGGGAAAATCCCCGATCACGTGAGAAAACTCAGGAAAAAAGATGAACTCCAGGAATTTTACAAAATATTCACAAAAATGGTTGAGAGCATAAAAAATCGTTTACAAGAAAAAAAAGAAGCTTGAAAAATTTTTATGATTTTGTTCAGGTAGCGAAAGAAATGCCTATCGCGGGTGTAATTCAGTGGTAGAATGTCAGCTTCCCAAGCTGAACGTCGCGAGTTCGAGTCTCGTCACCCGCTCATGTAAGTAAACGTTGCCCCGTGTTATTCAATATTGCAATACGGGGCTTTGTATTGTGTTCAGAATAAGCAGAGTATTACACTACAATACAGGCGTCCGAGGCAGTAATGAATTGTTGCTAATTGAACAATAACGCGCAACAATATCATCATAAGCCCATTCAAATTCCATCCCGTTCATAGAATTGTCTTCATTAAGATATAGTAGCAAATATTCAAACACCGAAATCGGAGATGCGCGTTTCAAATCAGGCTCACCTTCTCGTTCTTTTTTTCGGTTTTTTGGAAAAGCTATTCAGAATACGTCACTTCGTCCGGTGAACGGTCAGAAGTACAATTTAGAGTGTGGTTATTATGGGAACGCCAAAAATTTGATCACCGCAAAATTCTATACTATATCAAATAAAACCTTTAAATCGCCTTATTTCATTCTCCATGTGTGCAATCGATATAGAAGTGCGTTGAAGCCGAAAGCGATTCTGTTTCCAAATCCAATTGTCGCAAGCCCGAGAACCAATCCCGCAAGTGAAATGGAAATTGACTTCCAGCGGGCAGATATTCTTTCTAAAATTCGTTCCGAATATGCCACCAGTGGCGATGAAACTACCGGCACATCAATAGTGAATTCACGTATTTGGGGTTCAGTCCAGAAATACCGTTTAATTCCGCCAGCATAAGTAAAATATTTCGCTCTGTATACAACAAAATACTTCCCGTTTTTTAGCCCTTTTACGCGAAAGATATTGCTTTTCAGGTTCAGCGTTTCTCCTGGTAACGTCCTCTTTGTATCAAGAACAATTGAGTATCCTTCAATATTTTTTTCTGAAATATTGCGCGGTGAGATATAGACATCGAAAGAGTTTGCGGTATATGCTTTTTGTGTATCGAAGGGAAAGTTCAAATCAATTATCGCGCCAAATGCGCGGGGACGTATCTTTTTTCCGGCAAATTCCTGCCCGATTTGTTTATCCTGAATTTCTTTCGCTATTTTCTTTATTTTCTCAATATCAAGCGCCCCCGCACTGCCGACAATAATTTCATAGCTGAACATCGTTCCCGGCGTATTTGTTTTATCTACTGTTCTGAGCGAAAAAAAGTATCGGCCTTCCTCAAGCCCCCTATATTTTATTGAAAAGTCGGTGGTAAACTGTTTCGGTTCCCGTACTGTATCTTTGGCCAAACCCACTAAAAATCCTTTTACGCGTATGAGATCATTGGGATTAACGTCCCAACTAAATTCGGCGTCTTTGCTCTTTTCAGGCGTCCCCTCACGGTGGGTGGGTGATTTCAGTCCAGAAATCTGTGCAGGCGAACGACTTATCTGCAGTTTGTAGTGTACCGTTTTACTGACATTTCCCCCGTTATCGATCGCACGCACGTGTACGTAATGCACTCCATCATCAAGGAGTATTGTCTGATATTTGGTCATTCTTCCCGGAATGGTTTCCACGTCAGGCGGATTGTAGTTCGGATCCTGATTCACAACGATGGAATAAAATTTGATTCCCGCCTCATCTTTGGGAGGGGTTATTTCTATGAGCGCCGAAGGAGCGCGCGACCAGATGTTTTCCGGATGTGTAAGCGAGGTAACGAGTGGAGGAGCGACGAAAATATCTGTATAATTGGTCATGAGCCTCCCCCCCTCTCTCCACACGACAACTACTTTTTTATCGGAGCTGACAGCCATCGGTGCGACTGCCGCAAAGTCTGGCCTGGATATCATTATTGAGGGAGACATCTTTCCGTCTTCCAATGAAAGCTTTCGCGAATATAGCGAAGCCTGTTTGCCTCGAAGGTCATACCAAATGAAAAGCAACTCGTCACTGCTTGATTGTACCACCGAAGGAGCGTAGCAGTTCGCATTTGTGTCGGATATCTTCACGGGTGCTTCCCATGTCTCGCCTCCGTTCTTGCTCATTGAAAGCCAGATTCCCCAGGTTTTGTCCCTGTTATTCTGATATGCGACATACACAGTATCGCCCTTGACTTCAAGTGAGGGAGATGCACTGCTCCCAAGGCCGTATGTGATTGGGCGGCTTTTGCTGAAAGATGAACCATAATTTGATGATTTGATGAAATATAAATCATCAGTGAATTGTTTGACCGCAAATTTTCTCCCTTGCCACACAACAAATATTTCGCTGCCCCTGAAACGAACAGCCGGGAAAAAAGCGCCGCGCATTCCTTCCGTCACATCGACGAGCTTTCTCGGTATTTGAAATATTTTTCCGTCGTCGCTGACGGAATAGAAAAGATTAAACTTATCTCCGCGAAGTGCGTGATAGAAAATATGCAGGCGGTTTCTGTCATCGTATTCAATCACAGGAAGCATATCCATATCGCTGTCGGTCATGCTGTCTCGAAGAATTCCGATTTCGACAGGCTCACTCCAGGAAGCTCCCATGTCAGAAGACAGTGAATAGAAAAGGCGGCTGTTCGACCTCGGCGGCACAATGTTCTGCCACGCAACCGCCACATGTCCAAGAGAGGATATTGCCGCGGTCGGATTATGGTCCATGGTGCCGCTGACTCTTGCGACCTTGATAGGTGCAAGATAACTTCTGCCTCCATTGAGGGATAGGGATGCATACACATAGTGAAGGCGCTCTTTTTTTTCAAACTCGCTGCCCTGATACACTATTGCGATGATATTTCCCCGACGTATAACATGCGGATTTTTCACTTCAAGAGAGGGGGGAGACACATAGAAGCTTCTCTCCCACCCCACCGGATATGTCTCTACTGAAGAAGGGCGAAACACATACAGAAAAATGAGTGAAAACGAAGCAATGAGGACAGGCCACTGAAATATTCTCAGCAGCGGGTAACGGGAATACAAAAAAAGGATGGAAAATACAATACTCCTCATATTGATATTATCTTACGGAAAAAAGAAAAACGCAAGCACTTTTCCGCATACCAACTACCGCAAAAAACGCTGAGGAATCATGGCGGCGCATAATTTGAATGCTAAAACGTATCGACCGGTTCTTCAGCGTAGCGGTAATACCAGCGAACCCATAATGTCGCGTTCGGCACCAGTTGTTTTTCAATTTCGGCAAACGAAGGGTCTTTCGCAATTAGTGCCTTCTTGAGTTGTGCGCTGAATTCTTCCATCGACGGCAAAAGGTAGCTCTTGCAATAGGTATAATTCTTCCAGTCCCTTCGCTTCTCGAAAAACTCAACTTTATGCTTGACTGCAAATTGCATTTTTAAAGCAGCGTCGAAAAGCTTAATCAGATTTTCCCTTGTTGTGGAATTCAATACTTTTGCAAACTCGCGTTCCTGCGCCACAGATATCTTGTCAGAATTCGAAACGCGGTACATATAGGTGATATCATACTGACTATTGTATCCGATATTGAAATCAATGGTTTCGGCTGCATTTTTTAAAAGCGTTTCGGTATTCGGATGAAGATACGGATGTGTGCGTTTACTGCTTCCCATGCCTGCACACGCACATACTGTTGCGATCAGGATCATAATTGATGGTATGCCAATCATGTTTCTCATTCAAAGTACTCCATTTTCAGTAAAGAATCTTCTTCTATGTCCACACGCGCTGATTTCCCGATGATTGTATCTATCAATGATGGCACAATTCCAACGCCCGGCCGCTTTGCGGCAATATCATCGGCATCGATTGTTTTACCCATAGGGATAAATCTTTTTGCATAAAGACTTCGACGCGCTGATTTGGCAACTTCTTTTTGGTGTGTGTCATAATCGAGTGCGCCATCGCCAAGCATGGATACCGCTGTGTAACAGGCTTCTTTCATTTCTCGAAATTGCTCAGGATCCAGCGATACAGATGCATCGGGGCATACAAAATCACGTGCAAGGGTGAAATGCTTTTCGAAAATCCTTGCCCCTAAAGATGCAGCAAGTGCTGACACCCTGTAGTCGGAAGAGTGATCGGAAAAGCCGACTTCAAATCCAAAGCGTTCGCGAAGCGCGATGATCCGCTTGAGATTTGCGCGTTCCGGCGGCATAGGATAGAGCGATACACAGTGTAATAGCACAATATCAGGAGTTCCATTTCCCTGCAGAATTGAAATTGCACGTTCTATTTCTCTTTCTGTGCAGATACCCGTGGAAAGAATCACCGGCTTGTGTGTTTTCCCAATCGACTTAAGCAGTGGTTCATTGGTTACTTCCGATGATGCAATTTTATATAACGGAACATCAAGCTCTTCCAGAAGTGTTACGGATGAATCATCAAATACGGAAGAGAAAAACACCACACCCGTTTTTTTGGCGAGATTTGAAATTTGAACGTATTCCTCCTTTTTCAGGGTCAGTTGTTTAAAGAATTCAATTTGCGAAAAATTTCTGTACAATGCGCCGGCTCCTTCTAAAAGAGATTTTCCGTATGACGAAAACATCTCTTCGGGTACGAAGGTTTGAAACTTCACCGCATCGGCTCCCGCACGTGACGCAGCTTCAACCATCTTTAAGGCGGTGTGAATATCACCATTGTGGTTGATGCCGATTTCGGCGATAAATATAAAATCTTTGCCATGAAAAATGTTGCGTATATTCATATTCGAAAAAAATTTCCATTTTCATATCAGAAATCGAATTTTACGAGAAGTGACGAATTGCGTCAATTAATAAATCGGCAAAGCAATAAAATTTGTACTTTACAAATAGATCGATTTTTTTATGAAATGTTACCGCGCACTTCAATACACAGACATTTTGCGTGCATTATTCAGTTCCGTTTCAGCGCGCAAATGTACACAAGAGTAAGCAGCTATTCATTACACGCATGAGGTTAGCATCATGGGGAAAAAGTTCATTTTGGCCATCGACCTCGGAACCACCGGAAACAGAGTATTTTGTTTCGATGAAACTGGACATCCAATATCGAGTGCCTACAGAGAATTCACCCAGCATTTTCCCAGGCCCGGTTATGTCGAACATGATCCGCTCGAAATCTGGGAATGCGTGAAAAGTCTCATTCCTGCGGCACTATCGCAGGGCGGCCTTTCGGCGTCCGATGCGATTTCCATTGGAATAACCAATCAGCGAGAAACAACTGTTCTGTGGAATAAAGAAAACGGTAAACCGGTCTATAACGCAATCGTATGGCAGTGCAGGCGCACTGCCGATATGTGCAATCAGCTCAAGGAACGAAAGCTTGAAGTCCTCTTTCGCCAGCGTACAGGCCTTGTTGTCGATGCGTATTTTTCCGGGACGAAAATCAAGTGGATTCTCGATAATGTCGCAGGGGTGCGCGAGCTGGCCGCATCGGGAAAACTGCTTTTCGGCACCATCGATACCTGGATACTCTGGAACCTCACCGGAGGGAAATCGCATAAAACCGACTTTACCAATGCTTCCCGCACGCTTATATTCAACATTAACGAAAAGAGATGGGATAAGGAGCTTCTCGGAATTCTGGATATTCCGGAAAACATTCTCCCGGAAGTACAGGATTCTGCTTCGAATTTCGGCGTTACAAAGAATATACCGGGCCTTCCCGATGGCATCATGATTGGAGGCATTGCCGGGGACCAGCAGGCGGCAATGGTGGGCCAGGGCTGTGTGCGAGAGGGAACGATTAAAAACACCTATGGCACGGGATGCTTCATGCTGCTCAATACCGGCCAGCTCAGCAAAATTTCACAGTATGGCCTTCTGACTACCCTTGTGTGCGATAATGTGGGGAAACCCGCCTACGCGTTCGAAGGATCCACATTTATTGCGGGAGCGGTGGTGCAATGGCTGAGGGATTATATGAAATTTTTTGCAAAAAGTCCCGAGTCGGAAACCATGGCACTAAGCGTTGATAAGGAAGATGAAGTTGTATTGATTCCAGCCTTCGTAGGACTCGGTTCGCCGTATTGGAGATCGGATGTGCGAGGCGCAATTTTCGGTTTGACACGCGACACCACGCGTGAGCAAATCATACGAGCGGGACTTAAATCAATCGCCATGCAAACATTTGACATCATTGAAGCGATGCAGCAGGATTCGGGAAAATTCATCCATGAGCTTCGAGTCGATGGAGGTGCAACCGGGAATAATTATCTCATGCAGTTTCAGGCAGATATTCTCGGCATCCCGGTTCTTCTACCCGAAGTAACGGAGTCAACCGCACTTGGCGCCGCATATCTTGCCGGCCTGACCGCCGGATTGTACCGCACCATCGAAGAAATCGCAACGCATAATACCATAAAACATAGATTTGAACCGAAGATGTCGGAAGAAACCCGTTTGAGGGAGAAAAAACTCTGGAAAGACGCAATAAAAAGGGTACTGTTAAAATAATATAATAAATTGAAATATATTGTACGTAAAAAATCAGATGGAGAATGATTACTAATTGCATGGAGGCTTTACAATGCCGAAACCACTGTTGGGCGAAATATTGATTGAAAATAATGTCATCACCAAAGAACAGCTCGATAAAGCGATTGAGGTACAGAAACAGGAGGGGGGGCTCATCGGCATTATTCTGGTAAATCTGGGATATATTGATGAGCCTACTCTCGTAAAGTACTTAGCACGGCAAGCTGAAATGGTGGTGAGATCGGAGCAGCAATAAGGAACTGATGCTGAATGCGGTATCATTTCACGCCCATGCATCGCATTTTATATTGCCATGCAACTCTCCGGCGATGAGTACAATTGATATAGACAAATACCGGTGTAAATCTCGATGCGAAGATGCGGGTGATACCAGCCCTTTGAAGCCATGTGCGATTTTTATGAATACATATTTTCACTTCCCGAAGCCGCCGAACTCTTTTAAGTGCACAGCGGCAATGGCCCACACGCAAGAGAGTTGCTAACCCGATTCGCACATGTCATATCAACCAATAAACTTGAAAGATTCTACGAGGCTACCGAGCACCTCTGCGTTTTCCAGACTTGTTATTTTACTCCAGCTGTCCCGCACTTCTTCCGGGGAGATATCGCGCATTCCTTCGCCAATTTTTACCCCCGGCGCACAGACCATCGCAGTTCTGCTGAACCATCCTGCAGCGCAGTTAAAAATCATTCCGCTGTCTTTGCATTCTTCAGATGAAAGATATAGAACAAGAGGTACGATAGCTTCTGCCCGAAGTTTTTTATACAAATCGGGTGGGAGAACATCTTCTGTAAGACGTGAACCGGCCAGCGGGGCAATAGTGTTGCAGGTGATATTGTATTTTGCACCTTCATGTTTGAGAGCATTCATAAATCCCACCAACCCCATTTTTGCTGCCGCATAATTCGTCTGTCCGAAATTTCCGTAAAGTCCACTACCGGATGAGGTGAGCACAATTCTCCCGAACTTTTTTTCACGAAGGATTGGGAATGCCGCACGAGTCACAGAGAAAGAACCTTTCAGGTTTACATCCTGGACAATGTCCCAGTCCTTCTCTGACATTTTCAGAATAGTCCTGTCTGCAAGAATTCCCGCATTATTTATGACAATATCGACTGTTCCAAATGATTCCAGTGCGGTTTTCACGATTGATTCACCGCCTTCAAGTGTTGCCACCGATTCGAAACTTGCGGTTGCTTTACCCCCGAAAGATCGGATTTCATCAACGACACTCTGGGCAGGTGCTGTATCTCTGCCGCTTCCATCCCTCGATCCTCCCAGGTCGTTCACTACTACCGCAGCTCCACGGCGCGCAAGTTCCAGTGCGTAAAGCCTTCCAATTCCTCGTCCGGCTCCAGTCACAATTGCAACTTTTCCGTCAAAGCGAATTTCACCCATCTGGTTTCTCCTCTATAAAATAAAATAAGTATCGGTATCTCTATGTATGGAATGTATTTTCATTCGGTGTCTGCATCGATTCTTTTATAAAACAGAGATGAAATCCGAAAATAAATCGCAAGGGGAAAGGAAAGCAGAACAGATGCGACCAGTGCGTATGAGATGGAAACAACAGCTTTGATAATATCAACATAATCGAAAATCCTGCTTCCGTAGTCCATGAATGCGCCAATCGGATCCGGCGAGGGCGTAATTTTGCGAATGATGTCAACGGCGAAGGAACTGAGCGCAAGAGAGCTTATATTGCGTGGATAGGCAGCATTTATTTTCCACTGTATCGTCTGGGTGATGCCGAGCGCATAACGGGCAATATAGTAAATAATCGTCACCGAAAGAATAAAGGTGGATATTGAAACAAGAAGATACAGGATCACATCGAGCCAGTGTTTTTTTACAATTGGCAGGATGTTTTTTCGAAGGTCTGAAAAAGATGCAGAGCGAAGTAGAATCGGCGGCAGAATAGAAATCAGGACCATAAAAAACATAACCAGAAATATATTGCACAGGTAAAAAATGCCGCCAAACAGGCTCATCAGCACCGGCCCTGCATAGGATATCATGCCAAGAAAGGCGAGCGCAGATTGCAAAAAAACAACTAAATACAGCAGTGCACTCATGAGGATGATCGTTCCAATTATGAGATGTGATTTTTTACAAATATATGAAATCAGTGACACGAGCGTCTCATTTTCAGATTGCGAAGTTTTTGTTTTGTAAACGGCAGAAAAACCAGCAAGCACAGATGATAGCGCAAGAAGAAGCCCAAGATTCTGCACGAGTGTGCGGATTATGCTATTCGCAGGAACAAAAGATGACATGAATACCGCAACAGTGAAGAGCATCATTCCGACTAAAAGGAAAAACCATGTGAGAAAAAATGATTTTTTCAATTCGGTAAATTTGAATCCGCGTATCAATTCTCGAAAGAAAATATCCATATACTCCACCTTTTTTTCAAAATTTACCCTGCGAGTGGGTATGTCAAGAAAAAACTCTTATTGACGTAAAAAAGCAATGCATATCAGATGTTCAAGTCAGTTTGTTATCATTCCATCAGGATAATAATCGTACATGTCCACATTGCGAATCATCCTTTTTCAGCAACCACTCGGCGAAAGGGTAAAGAGAACGCAGATAGAGGAGATGTCGTCGTTTGAACCTCACTTTGTATGCTTCCCTGAATATTATTTTGCCAACCGCAGGCTTGGAAATCACGGGCAGACACCACACAATCAAAAGCGGCAGATACGCTATCTTGCGCTTCTTTCAAAGAGATTACACACCACCATAATAGGCGGAACGATGCCTGAACTTGCTAATGATGCGATGTACAACACCTGCTTTGTGTTTCATAACGGCAATTTGCTTGGATATTATCGAAAACGCAATCTCTTCTTCCCCGAAGTGGGCAAAATCACTCCCGGCAATGAATGGAAAGTGTTTTCCGCGCACGGCATTACCTTCGGCGTGTTGATATGTGCGGACGTCTTTTACGAGGAAAGCTTCCTTGCAATGCAACAGCGCGGCGCGCGCATCATCTTTGTTCCTACTTTTTCGCTTCGCAAGGTGGAAACAATCGAAGAAAAAATCAAACGGGACAATGATATTTTTGTGCGGGGAGCGTCTCTTGCGCAGGCGATTGTGGTGAAAGTCTGCGGCGTCCCCTCCCCCTACAAGGACTTCATTCATGCGCGAAGCCTGATTGCCGCGCCGAACGGGGTATTATACCGCGTTCGCCCTGATGAAGAGGAGAAGGCAATGATCATCAAACAGGAGGTGGAAATACCCTGAAATTATTGCAACAATTCCACTTCCCTTCCCCGTAGATATGGTGTGCCTGCCAAAATGACATCCATGAAAATGCCTTTCACGGAAACAATGTCGCCGTTTTTGATGGACTCACCGCACTGTTCACAATACATCTCCGCCATGCCGTCAAATTGATCGGTTGTGCGATAATTAATCAGCAGATTAAATACAATGGCGTTATGCCTTTTCTTGAGATTTGCAATTTTCCCTTTCCATTTTAAAGAATATCCTCCGTAAAGATGCGGATTTTTCATTATTTCCGAATAGGCAATTTCATCCCACTCCCTGTCTTCAATAGCCATAATGAATCGTTTGAGAAACGAAGCACGCTCGCGCACGGACATGTTTGCGTTGCTGTGTATGATTTTGTTGATTTTCTTTAACGCTTCGTTCAAACGGCCGCTTTTTATGAGCTGTTTGGATATTCTGAAATCTTCCTGGAGTGTTTCGGAGTTATAATAATATTCTGGTTGTTTTTTCTTTGAGATTCGCTCAATCAGATCAAATCCTGAGCCGTCTAAGGTAACCTGATCAATTTCATTGAAGCGGGAAGGAAACGAAATCTCGTTGTTTGGGCACGAAATGCGTATGCCGCGAAAGGAATAAAAGGCAATCAGCGCGCACACAATGACGAGCGTTACAAAAAAAAATATCCGCCTGATTCTGCGTGGAAAAAATTTTTTTTCGAAAGATTTCTTCGTTGCGCGCGAAGTTTTCAATGAGGTAAACCGCCAAAAGAGATTTCGATCTGGCTTTGTTAGCCCGACAAAATCATTAATCCTGACGTTGCGCTGGAAGTACTCAAAATTTTTTACACGTCGAAGCCGTGCGACCGATTTCGAGAGGATGCGGTCGGAAGGATTTTTTGCCAGCAGTTCTCCGTAGAACAGAAGGGCACTTTCAAAATCGGGCGCCGCTTTCAGATATAGAAATGCTCTTAGCTGATTATAAAACGGATATTGTGGTGCGATAGATCCGGCTTTCGACATGAGTTCTTCAACTCTTGAGAATTTATTAAGCTGAAGGCATGCCATCGCACAGAGGACGATGCTGTAAGGATCTCCTGTTGATAAAAGCGCAGGAGAATCGAGAAGGGCCAGTACTTCAAGAAACCGACCTTTTCTATAAGCCCTGTATGCTTCATACCGCACAGAACTGGACGCATCACCGTGCACCGGACGCTACTCCGCATTTCTGTTTGTAAAAAATCGAATGAATGCATCTATCACCGAAATATCTTCATCGCGGCTTTTGCCGATAATAAATCCGATAAAAACAAGCACTACAACAAGAATCGTCTTAACGATGCCGAGTGTAAAGATCAGTATGCCGACAATCAGTCCGAGACACGAGCCGATTGTTTTGCCCGGATTGCCGTTGATGAGATCTTTTACGTACGAAAGAAAATCCATATTATTTTTTTACCCTTTCAACATACTCGCCCGTTCTCGTATCGATTTTGATGGTATCGCCCTGATTGATGAATAGCGGCACTTTAACCTCCGCGCCTGTCTCAACTTTGACGGGCTTGGTCACATTGGTCGCGGTATCGCCACGCACGCCTGGTTCGGCATAGATCACTTTAAGCTCAACGAAAGTAGGCGGCTCAATCGATATAGGCTTCCCTTCGTAAAACGATATGGACACTGTGTCACTTTCCCGAATATAATTCAAAATGTCACCCACATACTCCTTTGAAACAGATTCCTGCTCATAGGATTCTGTATCCATAAACACCAGCGCGTCGCCTTCATCGTACAGGTATTGCATCTGTTTGCTTTCGATCCGAATATCCTCGACTTTTTCTCCGCCTTTGAATGTCTTATCGATGATGGATCCCCGTGTGAGCGATTTGAGCTTCGACCGCACAAACGCGCCACCGCGTGCGGGCTTTACGTGTTGATATTCGAGTACGGAATAAATATCTCCATCCACTTTAATGACCATGCCGCGTTTGAAATCATTGACCGATACCATTTTCTGCTCCTTTGATCTCGTATATGGTGAAATGAAACATTACAATCAAACACAATCGCATTCAATTACCATGCTACACAACCACGATGTCTTTGGTGCATTTTGTCAACACCTCATGTCCTTTTTCAGTGACAAACACCATGTCTTCAATTCTGACACCGCCTTTGCCGGGGATATAAATACCAGGTTCTATTGTTATCACCGTGTTTTTCGAAAGGCGGAATTTACTTCCACTTCTCAGCGCGGGAATCTCATGAACATCGAGTCCGACACCGTGACCGAGCGAATGCGAGAATGCGTCGCCGAAACCATGCCGCGCAATAATACCCCTCGCGATATTGTCAAGCCACCCGGCAGTGATATTAGGACGCACTGCATCCACCGCCGCCTGCTGAGCTTTGCGCACGATCGAAT
>DYLV01000238.1 GCA_020721925.1 Leptospira biflexa | reverse complement strand
TGTAATCGTCTGGTGGGGGGTACCGCCGAATTTTATGAAGGAATATTTCGGCTAATCTTCAAACTACGCATATTGGCAGCTTTTTATAAACCGAATTTTCATTCTGGATGCGTAAGTTTTGTGAATATTGTTTTGGAAAGGATCTATATATGAGTGAAATTATTGTATATATTTCACATGGGAACCTACTAAGCAAACACGTCGGTATTGTGAACATCTACTGAAGTGGAAAAGAAGCACATATTAGATTTATCTTCTGGCATATTCACTCGAAGAGTAAAAAAATTTTCGTGTTGGTTTTGTTTTATGGGTTTCTGAATATTGTTATTTACTCTGCACCCCCGGCTACCTTTCTGATAAAATCAAGTGTTTCCGCAATTACAATCTTTTCATCGGTTTTGCTGTATTTGCTCATCAGCACATGCGAACCGTCTGCAATGGGTACGGCACGGTTGAGCGGATGCGGTGTGTTTGGTTTTCCGAAATGTTCAAACGCATATTTCATATGCGGTACGGACGCAGTGTCGTCCTGATGAGTTTCATCTTTGTAATTGTACAATAAAAGAACAGGGACGCTGACTTTCTCGAAGACTTCATCGCGCGCAATCATGCGGGCAAGACTGATAAGCTGTTTTCCGGCAATGAAATACTGTTCTCTGTACCAGTATTTTGTCCAATTATCCTCTTCCGGTGGAACAGGATGGGAACTCACGCGTATCGGATTGAGCGCGACGAATATGCGGAACACGGGATAATGATTTACGAGACGGGTTATTGCGCCCGGGAAATTATAAAAAGGAGAAACCAGTACCACTCCAGCCATTTTCTCGGGATAATTTGCCGCAAGATAGGTTGCAAGAAGTCCGCCCATGCTTGTACCTACGACAATAGTTTTTTCTCCGAGTTTGTCCATCATGCGAAGGGCGGTTATGACTGTATCGAGGTGATCTTTGGGAGTAGCATTTTTGTGATCGTCTTTATTGGTGCCATGGCCGGGGAGACGAAGATAATAGGTGTTTGCTTTAAGCCGGGATGCGATTTTGTCGAGAACATATTCCCCTTCGGCCCGGGAGGCACCATATCCATGAATGTAGAGAATAGCCACAGGTGTTTTTCCGGATGCATAGCGAACCAGGCGTTCTTCATTGCCAGGGCGCGTATGCAGAGCTGCGCTTTGCGTGAGGCGCTGGGCATAGAATTCATTAAAACTTTCAGGAAGAGCGGTATCAGTGTATTCATATGAAGGAACGTAGAAATTATAGTGCAATGCATACGCGGCAATTACAATCAGCAGTACCGCAAGAACAATTTTCTTTTTCATTTTAATTACCTCGCAAAGAATTTATGTGCATTATACAATATTCTGTTCAAAGTGAATTAAAAGGCAGATTTAATCGACTGCTTTTTCGCAAATACAACGATACCATCAATGAATACTGCGGTCATGTGCGCGCCATGTCAATGTAAGCAACAACATGGATGCGATGCTGGCAATTAAAATTACATAAATTCCACCATCCCATCCGATGAATTCAACAATTTTACCGATTCCGAGTTCCGCGATAACTGCTCCTCCCACATACCCGAAAAGGCCAGTAAAACCCGCCGCAGTTCCGGCGGCCTTCTTCGGTACCAGGTCGACGGCACCGACGCCGATAAGCATGACGGGGCCGTAGATGAGAAATCCGATTGCAAAAAGGCTTGCCGAATCTATCAACCAGTTTCCCGGAGGATTGAGCCAGTATACCACCACCGCAGCAGTGACGAAAATCATATAGAGTATCGATACGGGAGCGCGTCTTCCAGAAAAATATCGGTCGCTCATCCAGCCTGCAAGAAGAGTCCCGGGAATACCTGCATATTCATACACGAAAAACTGGAAGCGGGAGAGGTTATCCGAACTGCCTTTTACGGCTGTGAGGTAAGTCGGAGCCCAGTCGAGTACACCGTAGCGTACCACATATACAAAAAGATTTGCGATTGCAAGAATCCACAGATAGCGGTTGTTGAATACGAATTTAACAAGAATTTCCATGCCACCGAGCTCTTTCTCGCGGTCTTCCACCAGGGTAGGCGGATAATCGTTTTTGTATTCCTCTATGGGAGGAAGGCCAGTTGATTGCGGGGTATCACGGAGAAAAATTAAAATTAAAATGCCGAGTATTATTGCAATTGCCCCAGGAACATAGAATATGCTCATCCATGATATAAAGAGAAGAATCGCAAGGCTTCCCACCAGCCCGACTATACCTCCACCGACATTGTGCGCAATATTCCAGATGGCGAATTTTGTACCTCGCTCCCGGTCGGAAAACCAGTGAGTGAGAGTGCGTGCGCAGGGAGCCCAACCCATTCCCTGAAACCACCCATTGATAAACCATACTGCCGTCATCGCAGACACGGCAGGAAGAAATCCAAAAAAGATATTGATTATACCTGATGCAATAATCCCGGTTGCCATAAAGTAGCGGGGATTGGAGCGGTCGGAA
>DYLV01000048.1 GCA_020721925.1 Leptospira biflexa | reverse complement strand
TAAATATGTGTTTACAATAAAATAGCAAATGAGGGCTCCTAAAAACGCTCCGGCGAAATCCATTGCGCGCTGAAATCCAAAAGCCCTTCCCTGCATGTCAGCGGGGGTCGATTCTGCAATGAGTGCATCGCGGGGCGCGGTACGAACGCCCTTGCCCACGCGATCGAGTAAGCGTGAGAGTAGAACGAAAATCCATCCGAAGGATGCCGCGAACAGAAGAATTTTTGAAAGCGCGGAGAAGGAATATCCGGCAATTGCGGGAGCCTTTCGCTTCTCCCACCGATCAGAATAATATCCAACAAAGACTTTCAGCAAGCTGGCCGTCGATTCTGCCATCCCTTCGATGATGCCCAGCACGGGGCCCACAAGCGCACGTTGTGCGCTCATTATCATCGAAATAAATGCCTGAATAAGCGGATAGAGCATTTCCGAAGAGATATCGGTGAAAAAAGACGTGAGGCCGGTGAGTATGACATTTCGATCGAGATTTTTTTGCTCATCCATGGAACGCGCTACCACAGTTATAATAAAAATAAAACCCCCACATATAACATGGGGGACAATAAAGTTATAACGCAGGATGCAGTCGTCAAGCAAATAAATGTGAATTATTCATAAATCTTTTCGTCCGGTTCAAACGCTCCCAATGCGTCGCTTTCAACATTGCGTACCTTTTCTTTTGAAAGTACTTTCAAGTATTCTTTGTACCACTCATTCTGAATAATGAGCTGCATGATTTCATTCGAACCCACCCAGATCATCGAAAGCCGGATATCGCGTACGATACGCTCGAGTGGGTACACACTGGTATAGCCGATGCCACCCATCACCTGCATGCAATTATTCGCGATCTGCCAACACGATTCAGTGATGAATTTTTTCGATTCAGACACCATGCGTCGAATTCTGTTCGGATGTACGTTTTGCGAGTCCGCGGCACGCGCAGTGGTGTAGGCAAGCGAGCGGCAGGCATCGAGGAGCATCACGCTGTCGGCAACCTTGAAGCCAACTGCCTGAAAGTTCATAATCTGAGTGCCGAACGCTTTACGCATTGAGGTGTATCGTGTCGCAATTTCAATGGCCGGACGAACTGAACCGATTGTCATTGTGGCGGTGCCGAGCCGCTCGGGGACCATCATGCGGACAAACACGTCGAAACCGCCGTTGATGCCGTTTAAGGCATAGCGCTCTGGAACATGAACATCGTTGAATATCACGCGGCCCGCTCCGCCGCCGCGTACGCCCATGAGATTGTAAATGTACTTTGTTTCCACTCCCGCATCGCGCGGAATCATAAAGCATGAAATACGCTTGTGTGGAGGAGCAGCCGGATCTGTCACCGCATACGCCAAAAACCAGTCGGCGCCTTCGGCACCCACAATAAAGCGTTTCTGCCCGTTAATAACCCAGTCTCCGCCGTCTTTGCGGGCAGTGGTAGCGGCACCGAAAAAATCGGAACCCCCACGCGGCTCGGTAAGACATTCGGCGGCATAGACATCTCCCTTCAGAAGCGGTTTTACCACTGCATTTTTAAGCTCATCACAACCGAAAAGCACGATTGCCTCGCAGACGATATCCGCTCCCACACCCCACAGACATGCAAGCGAATAGCTTGCAACGCCGATTTCTTCTGCGACTATGCCATCTTCAACCCATCCAAGTCCTCTGCCTCCATATTCCTTAGGGATGCGAATGCCCAGAAGATTGCGCCGCCCCGCTTCTTTAAGATATTCATGCGGGAAATGAAGTTTTTCTGCGTCCATATCCAAAATCATTTCACGCGGAACCCAGTTGGTAAAATCGCGCGCTTCGTCGCGCAGTTTAAGTTGCTCCTTAGTGTAGAGAAAATCGAACATGCTGACCTCCTGTATCGGTTTAAATGATAAGGCCTGAAAATATATCAGTTGATTTCCTTCAATCGACTTAATAGCTTTTTTTTAAGCATGAGCAGTTCTTTTTCAAACACAACGATTTCTTTTTTCTGGTTCTGCAGTTCCTTGAATCGTTTGTCAATATAATAGAGGCTTCGTTCAATTTGTTTTGCTTCGTTAATTTCGCCAATGGGCGGGCCAATCATTTCGGCAATTTCCTCAAGCGACGCACCGAAGCGTTTGCCACGCAAAATTAGCTTAAGTCGTGCTCTGTTTTGCTTCGTGTATACCCGCTGGTTACCGGCGCTTCGGGCGGGAGATATTAGCCCCTTCTCCTCGTAGAACCGTATCGCCGAAGGGCTAATGTCAAGCTGGGAAGCAAGCTCGGAGATGGTAAAGGTTTCTTCCATGATAAAGAATAAAGCTCAGCGCGTCTGTGCTTTCTTAAACTTAAAGTTAAGTATAATTATGTACCTGAATTGTCAAGAAATTTTTAGAATAAAATATTTTTCACTCAGATAGGTAAACACCCTCCGCTTTTCACACGAGGGTGAGGATGCCTTCCCCCGACAAATCATCAACCCATCACCAAATTTATTACACCGGGCATGCATTGGATATCTTTACAATTACCACCACGCTGTTTTCAGAAGCGACTGCCTCATATGCTCTGCGAAGTGAATTGAAAAGGAGATCATTTTCACCCACAATCAGCGTACTCATCGATCCCGGTTCAACACTGCAGCCATCTGCTTCAAGAATCGAAATGAATTTTGTAATCGTCGGGCCAATATCGCGTGTCTTTAGCGGGTAAAGGCTTATTTCCATTGAAGTTTTCATACCGTTACGCTCCCCACAATAAAATTTCCGAAGCATGAACACAGAGCGCTTCCAGTTGTTTCAAAAATTCCCGCGAAGGGAAGAAGCACGCGATAGGGAAAAGCGAATGTTGAACCGAAAACAAAGGGATTACCATAGGGATGAAGCAATCGCCGAATCTCTCTTGTGGTGAAAAATCGCGCGTTATGAAAAACCGGATCACGGGCACCTTTCAATCTGCGCACAATCCCCAGCCATGAGCGTCTGTTGAGAACGCCTACCAGAAGCAAGCCGCCAGGTCGAAGATACGAATGCATTTTTTCAATCACTTTGATATGATCTCCAACGAATTCGAGGGAGGTAATTGCAGCAGCAATGTCAAAAGTTTCCTGTATCTCGATATCAAGAAAATCCCCCACAATGAAACGGGCACGCGGGATTTTTTTGCTTTCTGCACAGCGTACCATCGACGGCGAGATGTCAATCCCCGTGACGCGATATCCTCGTTCGGAAAACCATGCGCTCCAGTGTCCTGTCCCGCAACCGACTTCCAGGAGGGTTTGTCCATCGGCCTCTCCAGGAAGCGCTTTCTCAATGGCGTGCTTTTCCTGTAAATCATATATTTTTCCTATCGGATCATCATACCATGAATCGTAGTGCTCTGCAATCACATCGAAATTGAACAATGAACCGCTCATACGCTAAAACCTCTTCTTGATATGGATGATAATCACCAATCCGCTCATAACCCTGATTGAGGCGACAGCACCCTTCATAACATTGCTGAGACCGCGACTTCCCCTCCGTAAGTACTCATTGTGAAGGGGATACTGAAGCCCATCGGTTGCACATCGTGCATCAACCAGCGCCGCAAGTGTGATGACATCTCCTGCGCTCCCATCAATTCTCACATCATGGCCCCTGCTCGCGGCTATTATTGTGCTGTATTTGTCTTTAATGCGCAAACATCCTGCATGATTCGCACATACCATCAGATTGCAGAGCTGGTGGTCAATTCTGCCGCCGAGGGCACCGAAAACATCCATTTCTTTATAGCCCAGACCGATTGCATATTCAACCGCAAGCTCCATATCGGATGCGTCTTTCTGGGGAGAGAAAATAATTTTTTCGATTTTTCCAATATGGTCTATGGAGTCCATATCTCCGAGGACCACCGACGGTGCGATATATGCTCTGCGGCAATGCTCCGCTCCTCCGTTTGCGGCGATTATAATATCATACCCCGCAAGGAGTGAGGCGAGCCAGGCATAATCCTCAACCACCCCGTTACATACTATCGCACATTGTTGCATAGTTCACTGCACATCCTGTTATATGTATATTTCCATGTTCACCATTTTAAAGCTGGATTATGTATGGCGTTCGATAATCTGTGACTTCCATTTATGTTTTGAGCTTCAGCTCTCATGGAGCATTTTAGCCTACACACGCATTATTGAATCTTACCACATTTACATCGGCATTTTGCCGAAACAAGACCACCCAATTCATGTGCGCATATCGCAATACTTGCTCTGAAAAACATCAAAATCAGACTTAATTGCATTGCGCGAATTGTAAAGCCTTTTTCACCACACGAGACTATAGTGCTAAAATTGTTCAATCAAACAGATCGCAAATACCGATTCTCATCCTCCCGCGCACATTTCGCTGTAAGATGAATTCTTTGCGAAATGTATTTCAAATATTTGTTCTACTCACAATGCACAATTGTATGTATCTTAAAAAAATGCTTTCATCTTTATAATGCAAAAGTATCGCACGCGATTTAACCAGATCATTTCACCCACAAATGAACATACCGACACGCGCGTTTTCGGGATTTCCCTCTACCTAACTTCGCTATTTTTCAGATTGATGTGATTACATGCCTGGCATTCCCTTATCATAACTCCCACGTTTTATATGATTTTTTTAATCTTCGAAACAATATGAGATGTTCATCTCTGTTTCACTGGCATGGGAGAAAATTGAGAAAATAGAAGTAGTGCTGTGTTTCTTTGAAATAAATAATCCTTGACAAAAATAACTAATGGTAAAAATAGTTACCATTGGTTATTATTATGCGCATTTATACCTCTCACATTGAATGACGAACTCGCAATAACACCATAATCATCCCGAGGGAGGCCATCATGTCAAAGCCCAATCGACACAATCCCTACAGCTTCAACGAATATCTCGCCTGGCGCAATTCGTTCGATTACTATGCCGATGATTTCTTCATCCAGAAAGTTGTGAAACACTTCTGCGGGAAAGATGCGGAAAAGGTCGATGTTAAAGCACGCCAGATTTCCAAAAAGGCTTCATTTCGATGGCGCGAACTTTCGGAAGAATCGTCGCGTCCTGAAAAACGGCCATTTGTGCTTCACTATGACGGTCACGGCAACCGGATCGATCGAATTGTCCGCCCCAAAGAAATTGAAATAATGGAGAAAGAGGTTTTCAGTGAACGCCTTTTTTCAGATTCTGTCATCCCGTGGGAAAAGCTGGTGAGCATGTTCATCATCTATCAAAACAGTGAAGCATGCATCGCCTGTCCGCTGGTATGCACAGAGGGGCTGGTGAAAATTCTCGAGCAATATGCCGATACTCCTGAAACAAGGCACATACTCACCCACTGTAAAGAAGGCATAGACGGCGAGGTAGCCATTGGCGCGCAGTATCTTTCAGAAATTCATGGTGGCTCAGACGTTGCGGCAAATTTGCTGGAAGCAGAAGAAAAAAACGGCGAATGGCGACTTTATGGGAAAAAATTTTTCTGCTCTGCAGCACATGCCGACTACGCGGTAGTAACGGCAAAACCAACCAATTCGGAAAAGGTAGCGCTTTTTGTTGTCCCCTCGTGGCTTCCCGGCAACAAAGAAAAAGAAATACGCAACGGATTCACCATCGACCGCCTCAAATGGAAAATGGGCACCTCGGAGCTTCCTACTGCAGAGATTACATTTAACGGCACACGCGCCTATCCAATTGGCCCCTTAGAAAGAGGGCTTGCCAATGTGGTGGGCATTGTTCTCACCTACTCCCGGCTCACAGTGGGGCTTGCTGCCGGTGCGGGAATGGTACGCGGATTTCGAGAAGCGAAAAAGTACAGCGAGTTTAGAGAAGCGTTCGGCATGAAAATCGGCAATTTCCCGCTGGTGAAACTTCAGTTGCGCGAAATGGAACTGTATGCCAGAAGAACATCTGCCGGTGCGTTTAAATTGTACCGCGAATTTTTAAATCTCGAGGGAGGCCTCAAAGGGGGGCTTACTTCCGATGAACCGATTGAGATGCGCCGCAAACGATTCAATGTGCGCGAACTCATCATGCTCCAGAAGATCACTGCCGCAGCCGATTCCACCGACATTTCGCGCAAAGCGATGTCGATCTTCGGCGGACATGGAGTCATGGAAGATTTTTCGTCGCTTCCCCGTTTTTACAGGGACGCAGCTGTCAACGAGCTCTGGGAAGGCCCAAAAAATGTGCTTCTCACTCAGATTCACAACGATATGAGAAGAGTGCTCGAGTGGTATCCGCCGGATGAATTTGTCCGTTCAGTATTGCAAGGAGCCGCTCGTGCTGTCATTGAAAGTTTCTCAAAGGAGTTGAAAGAGCTTGTGGCGCATCCGCACCTTTTTGGCGATGACGAAAAGACCCTCGAAGTGTGTGCGCGTTTCGACCGTTTTTGCACCGATTTCTTTCACGCATATCAGGATGTAGCCCTCGCCGACGTTGAATGACAGGTGAAATTAGATAAAGCATCCGCGCATCAGCGAGTGAAATTTTGCGCGATGATATTCCCAAGCTTACCCATATGCATCAAAACCTCTTTTCGCTTTCTGCCGGGATAATCGCGAAAGGAAATGAGCACCCCGTTGAGTGCGGCAAAAAACGCATGTGCGAGCAATCGCTGCTGTTTTGTGCTATTTTTTTCCTTTTCCTCTTTTTCGAAAAAACAATTCAAACGATCCAAAAGAGAGCGCGCAACCGCATTTAGTTTTGTTAGGCTTTCACCCTTGAGGGTTCCGTCCAGCATAAAGTGTGTCATCATTCTGAAAAGCTCATCGTGCTCAACGAGAAATTTCAAATACGTCTCTGCAACCGCCTCTAGCCCTTTCCCTGCGGCTTTATCGATGAGGGGCATAAGCTCTTCAACACCGCGAAGAAACGCCTCTACGAAAAGCGATTGCTTATCAGCAAAATACCGGTAGATGAGCGCGTGCGAAATTCCCGCCTCTCTGGCGATATCGCGGATGCTTACCTGATCGAAGGGCTTGCGCGCAAAGACGCGTTCTGCCGCTTCGATGATTGCCGTGCGGCGGGCTGCACGCTCGCGCTCTTTGAGCTTTCTGTAGGGTGATTTTGGTACAGCTTTCATATTAGATGATAGTTTTCCATATAGTACCACACAAATATTTAAAAATACAATATGGGTACGCATCATCCAATGTCAATTATGAATTATCGCAGGAAGTAAAAATGTAGCAAATCCAATCGAACTAAACGCACAGTGCATATCTGTACTTGTATTTGCAGTATCTCGCAATGCATGATTATATTCCTGAGCGTCTATGTATTATTGATCGTCAAAGAATTATTCAAATTAACCCCTTTGGAAACTTTTTTATCTCTTTTCGCTTGACGATTTAAATTGAATCATATTTTTATACTTTCGCCATGAAAACAATTGGACAAAAAAAACCCCGTTCTCCCGAAGAAAATATAAAAAGACTTGAAGTTCTAATACGAGAAGCCAATCGCCTTTTTCCTTCCAAAAAGGAAATGGGAGCCGTCTATCGATTCAAAACATGGGATGAGCTGTATCAATTTACAATTACGCGAACAAGTCGCAATTTATGATCTACAAATCAAACCTATTAAAATTGTGTGATACATTAAACTGCCTTGGGGTACAATATGCCGTAGCTGGAGGATATGCATGCGCCCTGAACGGTCACGTGCGAATGACAGAAGATATAGATATCTTGCTTAAAGATGAGGATGAAAACATCGTTAAAACCATCGAAGCAATACACCGTTTATTTCCACACATCAAAGAAGATATTTCAATTAGCGACATTCGAGAAAATATTGTTTTGAAAATTGTAGATGAAATAGAAGTGGATTTTAGCATAAAAGCATGGACAGTCGATTATTCCGAAGCGGAGAAAGATATCAAGTCCATTATACTTGAAGGAGTTGATATTCCATTTCTCGGTATTAACGCGCTCATCCACAGCAAAAACACACCTCGCGAAATTGATCAATGGGATATTAAGATTTTAAAGAAAATTCAAAAAATGAATCAGAGCTAATTTTTGATAAGGATATTCCTGGCTTTTCAAAAGCTTCTACGAGCTCACAGCCCCATCATTCGCGAGACAATGAGTTTCATCACCTCAGACGTTCCCGCATAAATAGTCTGAATGCGCGCATCGGTGTAGAAGCGCGACACCTGGTATTCCGTGCAGTAACCATAGCCACCAAAAAGTTGCAGGCAGCGATCGGCGACGCGCTTAGCCGTTTCGCACACCCAGTATTTTGCCATGCAGGTTTCCTTTGTCACATCCTTTCCCGCAATATGGTTTTTTATGAGATCGTCCACGAAGCTTCTTCCCACTGAGATTTCTGCCGCCATATCCGCAATGGTGAATTGAGTGTTCTGGAATTTTGAAAGCGGCTTTCCGAAAAGCACCCGTTCCTTCGCATAATCTATGGTAATTTCAAGACAGCGCTCCATCGCCGCCTGTGCGGCAAGCGCACAGACCAGGCGTTCCTGCTGAAGCTTCTGCATGAGAAATATAAATCCCATGCCTTCCTGCCCCAGGAGATTTTCTTCAGGAATTCTGCAGTCGTCGAAAAATAATTCCGCGGTATCCTGCGCTTTGAGGCCAATTTTTTTTATTGGGTCGCTTCTCGTGAAACCGGGGGCATCGCGCTCCACCAGAAAAAGGCTTACCGACTGATGAGGAAGCACATCCTTCCCCCCGGTTTTTGCCGCAAGCACTACCAGATCGGCAAGAATGCCGTTGGAAATGAAGGTCTTCTGGCCGTTGATGACCCACTCGCCATTTTTTTTCACCGCGTTCGTTTTCATCGACGCAAGGTCAGAACCCGCTTCCGGTTCAGTCATCGCCACTGCAAGGACTATTTCTCCCGATGCGCATTTTGGCAGATATTTTCTCTTTTGCGCCTCATTTCCGAACGTGTAAATGTACGGCGCTACCACGTCGCTGTGAAGTGGAAGCATAAGCCCTCCACAATTTGCGCGCGCGAGTTCCTCCGTCACAATCACCGAATAGAGGAAATCCGCACCCGGACCGCCGTATTCTTCTTCAAGCCACGGAACGAGAAAACCCATTTCTCCGCACTTGCGCCATATTTCCCTCGACACAATTCCGGCTTTTTCCCATTCCTCATAGTGTGGAACAACTTCCGCTTCGAAAAATTTCCGCACACTTTCTCTGAAAATTTCATGTTCCTGGGTAAATTCTATTGAACGCTGCATAGCCATTCCTTTTTCCTCTCACTCGGTGATATATAGTTCGCCCTCATAGAGCGAATCGATGAGCGCTTGATAGCGCGCGATGATATTTCTGCGCTTGAGCTTCATGGTCGGTGTGAGCATGTCGTTTTCCACGGAAAAATCCTCCGGCACAATAGCGAATTTCTTCACCTGCTCAAAGCGCGCAAGCTCACCGTTACACCTTTCGATCTCTTTTTCGATGAGATCCCACACTTCGGAAATTTCTCCGAGAGGTTTCGCCGCATCTGCGGTGATTCCTCTTTCGTTTAAATACGCAATCACGTTTTCTTTTTCCAGATTAACAAGCGCGGTGATGTATTTTCTCCGGTCGCCATATACCATGATGTTTGATATATACGGAGAGCTTTTCATCACATTTTCTATGTTAGCCGGCGATATGTTTTTCCCCGCCGCATTGATGATGAGCTCTTTTTTGCGGTCGGTAATATACACCCAGCCCTCTGAATCGATGAAACCTATGTCGCCCGTGTGATACCATCCATCCGGCTCCTTCGCTTCGCGTGTGGCCTCCTCTCTTTTCCAGTACTCTCTGAACACATTGGGCCCACGCACCAGAAGCTCCCCGTCTTCGGCAACGCGAATTTCAACGCCGGGCAGGGCTTTACCTACCGAACCGAATTTATACGCCGAAGGAGAGTTCCAGGTGGCAGGGGCAGAGAGTTCGGTTGCACCCCAGCCTTCCAGCACCAGTATGCCGGCCGCATGAAAAAATTCAGCAATTGATTTCGCCAGTGGTGCGCCCCCGGAGATGAAATACTTCAAATTTCCTCCCACTGCTTCATTGAGTTTGGAAAAGACAAGTTTATACGCAAGGCTATACCGCAGACGTAGAAGAAACCCTGGAGCTTTACCCTGCGATAGGACACGGCTCATTGTTTTCCCCGTTGCCACGCTTTTCCAAAAAATTCTCTTTTTGAGACCGCCCTGCCTGTTCACCTGCGTGGTGATACGTTCATAGATTTTTTCGAAGATGCGCGGCACCGCCACCGCATGGGTCGGCCGTATCTCCTTCATATTGTCCACAATTGTGTTGAGAGACTCAGCAAAGGCGATGGTTTTGCCAAAGTTCATAGAAAAGAAAAGACCTGCGATTCGCTCAAGCGCATGAGAGAGCGGAAGAAAACTCAGGCTTTCCTGGATAGGACTGATATCCCCAATCATCTGTTTGATGGCTGAATTGACAAAAGCGATGTTCCCGTGCGTGAGCACCGCACCTTTGGGAGGACCGGTGGTGCCGCTGGTGTAGATGATGCAGATGGGGTCATCGCTCATAATGGTATCAATGCGCTCTTCCCATGCATCGAGAGAAGCATCGCCGCTTAAAAGGTCGTGCATGTGAAATATCCGTTCTCCTTCGATTGACTCATTTTCCATCATTATGCACGCCTTTATTTGCCGGGTAAATTGTGGAAACGATTGTACCTTCTCAAGCTGTGCGCGATTTTGCACGAAAACGATGGAACTTTCGGAATTTTCGAGAATGTAGTGCACATCCCGCCGGGTGAGGGTGGGATAAATAGCAACAGATATTGCACCGAGCGAGATAATTGAAAGATCCGCAAGCGCCCAATAAAGCGAATTTTCGGAAAGAATAGCCACCCTTTTGCCTTTTTCGATTCCCTGTCCACTCAGCCAGGTTGAAAGCAGAGCAAGATATTTTCCTGATTCGCCATACGTTATGGGGTAATACAAACCTTCCTTTTTATAGCGAAATGCGATTTTTCCCGGCGTATCTTTCACATGCTGAAGCAGATGCGCCATCACGCCATCGGGGTACATACAAACCTCCTCTCTGTGTTCATCAATCGCGATAAAATTTCTTCCCTCGCTTTGCCATATCAATAAGCATGAAAGCCGGCTGAAAGCGTTGCATGCCTTTATCGCGCAATCGCTTCATGATGTCCACCAGCCCCTGTGCGCCAATCGAATCGATGTACCGGAACGGACCGCCACGGAAAGGAGGAAAGCCAAGCCCCAAAATCGCTCCCACATCGCCATCGCGGGGCGAAGAGATAATCCCTTCCTGCAGACAGTGCACCGCCTCGTTGACCATCATCAGGCTTACCCGGTGCTGGATTTCTTCCACGGGGAATTCTCTGCGCGGAAGATTGCCGAGCAGTGCGTACACTTCATCATTGGGCATGCGATACCCCTTCTTTTTCGGCTTATCGTAACGATAGAATCCCTTTCGATTCTTTTTACCCTTGAAGCCTTTGCTGAAAAGTATGGGCAGCGCGCCCGACGGAGCCGCGCCTCGCGTGCTAAATTCTTTTCCAAGTTCCTGTGCCACGTGTGCACCTACGTCAATTCCCACTTCGTCGATTAGGGTAATGGGCCCCACGGGGTAGCCGAACAGATGCATAGCACGATCGATATCGCGCATGTCGGCGCCTTCCTCAACCAGGAGAACAGCCTCGTTTAAAAGCGGCGCAAGGATGCGCGTGGTATAAAATCCCGGGCCGTCTTTCACCACAATGCAGGTCTTCCCCTGTTTGATGCCAAACTCGAGCGCCGTTGCACGCACCCAGTCGGCGGTTTTATCGGTCTTGATTATTTCAAGAAGCGGCATCACGGGAACCGGCGAAAAATAGTGCATGCCGATGACGTTCTGCGGCCGTTTGCACCCTTCTGCGATTTTATGAATTGGAAGTGCAGAGGTGTTCGATGCAAAAATGGTGATCGGCGATGCGTTCTCTTCGATGTCTTTAAGTATTTGCTTTTTAAGTGAAAGATCTTCAAAAACCGCTTCAATCACAAGGTTGGTATTTTTAAATGAAGAATAATCATCGCATGGAACAATTTTGCCGTATAACACATCGCGCTCAAAAGGGGTGAGCGCGCCCGATTTCGCCCGTTTTTCAAGCCCGGTGCGGATATCCTTCATGCCGCGTGCGACAGCTTCAAGATTCACATCTTTCAGAAGCACGGTATCGCAAATGCCAAGCGACACGGAAGCGATGCCATTACCCATGAGCCCCGCACCAACCACTGCCATCTTTTCCACTGTCCTCGACTTTGCCTGCCATGGATTCTTTTTGAGCGCAGTCATCCCGAAAAAGAGATTCATCAGCGATTTTGCCTGCGCGCTTTGCACCAGTTCTACAAAGCGTTTGATATCCGCCTCAATCCCGCGAAGAACTCCGTGCGTATACCCATACGCAACTGAGTCGATGGCGGCCAGCGCCGCAGGATAGAGTCCGTGCGTTTGTTTCATCACCATTTTGCGCGCTTGAGAAAAAACGATATGTCTTCCGATCGGATTCGATTCGAGCAAAAAATCACCAAAGCTCCTTTTCCTTTTTTTCCGGATTGATGATTTCTTTTTCCCGATGAGCGAACGCGCCTTCTGGATTCCAATCTCGGCAAGCCCATAGGGAGGAACAAGTTCATCCACCAGACCCATTTTTTTTGCTTTTTTTGGACGCACATTGCCACCTTGCAAAATGAGCGGAAGTGCATTGCGAAGACCGATAAGCCCTGGAAGCTGATGTGTCCCGCCTGCCGCAGGGATGAGTCCAAGTTTAATTTCCGGCAGGCCCATCACCGTGTTTGTTGAGTTTGTTGCAATCCTCCAGTCTGCTACCAGCGTAAGCTCCAGCCCTCCGCCGAGACAATTGCCATGGATCACAGTCACCACCGGAATTGGAAGCGCGGCGAGTTTGTTCAAAATCTCATTTGCTTTTGAAATGTAAGTTTCCATCTGCCGCGGCTCCGTCATGCGCGTGATTTCCTCGATGTCCGCGCCCACCACGAAATTATCATCCTTGCCGCTCACTATTACGAGCGCCTTTGCTTCTTCTTTTTGAAGCCTTTCAATCATCGAATCTATTTCTTCGAGAAGCCCGCTCGATACTTTGTTTACTTTGCCGGGACAATCAACGGTTATTACGAGTATGCCGTCCGAAGTCATTTCTGTTCGAATATATCTGGTCTGTTTCATGATATTCTCCTATGCCCGTTCAAAAATAATAGCGTTGCCTATTGCTCCGCCCGCGCATCCCGCCACAACACCATATTTCTCTTTACTTTCCTTTAATCGATACAGACAGGTCGTCACGAGCCTCCCGCCCGTTGCGCCGAAAGGATGTCCGAGCGATAGCGAACCGCCATAGATGTTTAGCTTACTTAAATCCAGATCGCCGACTTTTCTCGCAAGGCCCAGCCTTTCACGCGCAAATTTTTCCGATCCAAGGCATTTGATATTAGCAACCATTTGTGCACCGAATGCTTCATGAATTTCCCATACGCCTATGTCTGAAAACTTAAGTCGTGCTTTTTCAAGTGCCATCGGTATTGCAAACGAAGGCCCCAGCAGAAGCTCCGTTTCAATCATCTGGGCGGTATACGCATACGCTTTTATATACGCGAGAGGACGAAGGCCAAGCTGCTTCGCCTTTTTTTCACTCATCAGTAAAACCGCCGAAGCTCCATCTGTGAGGAAAGAGGCGTTGCCCGCAGTGACGGTTCCATATCGGCGGTCGAATGCGGGCTTTAATTTTGAAAGATTATCAATCACCGCATTTTCGCGCGGGCCGTTGTCGCGATCAACCGCTTTCGCTTTACCCGGAGGGATTACAGACACCACTTCCCTTTTCAATATTCCCAATTTCCATGCCGCCAGCGCCCTCTGATGCGACATCTCCGCATACCTGTCCTGTTCCTGCCGGGAAATTCCCAGACGTTTTACGAGGCGCTCGGCATTATCGCCCATTGTGTGCTGAACGGCGTATTCGTTAATGGAAGGGCGTTCGGGCACAATAAAATCCGAAACCTTCATTCCCTTCAAAAGCTTCAGTTTGCCAATGAGAGATTTCGGCCTTTTGAACGTGGTCAAATCTAAAAGGAATCGCCGATATTTTTTTGATATTTTGATGTCGGGATCCGAAAAGCTTTCCACTCCGCCTGCAATAACTGCCTCAGCCTGGCCGCAGGCAATGAGGTTGGCAGCATTGGTGATGGCCATATTCGCCGAGATGCACGCAACCGTACAGGTATGCGCCGGAATGGAATCCGGCAGCCCCGCTCCAAGCATTACCTCCCGGGCAACATTGGTGGTGGCGATGTCCGTGGACACACAACCCATGATGACATGGTCGATATCCTTTCCCGAAATTCCTGTTTTTGCAATAAGCCCTTTCACCGCACAGCGGCCAAGCTCCCACGCCATCATGTCAATAAAGTCTGTGCCAGAGCGAAGGAAGGGCGTTCTGCATCCGTCGATAATTGCAATCCTGTTAAAAGCTGGCATAGGTCCTCCTCTGATGTTGTATAAATTTACATCCAGTCGACATCATGAGTACAATAAGGTAATACTGTAATATTGTAATACAATATAAAGAAATTATTATGAATTGTCAATGAAAATTCGTGATAATGATACTGGAAAAAGTTTCTTGCGTGCTTCGAGGCTCTGAGCCCTTATTTTCCTGCAGCTATGCCTTATATGCTCTGGCACCATCCTTATGCCATGGATGCTCTGATCCCCCTGCATTCTTTCTCATTGTACCCGAACGCTTGACACACATTACACCACATATTATCAAGGCCTCATTGATATGAGGCTCTGACCCCATCCAAATACGGAAAAAAAGTGGTATGTTTTTACTCAGTCTCACAGATGGACGCTGTTTTCACATTCGGGAAGAACAGTGGCAAATCATCCTCGACGCGGCAAAAGAAGCGGGATGGCAGCCTATGGGAAGTATTTTAGATCTCGCATTTCAGCTTTTTATTCATCCCGAGCCGAATTATCTCTTCGAAAGCCAGCTTTTTGTCACTCTTTACCTCCACCACTACTGCCTCAACTGGAATGGCGATTACGCTTCACCTGAGTACCAGCTCGTGCGCGATGAAGATGCCCAAAACCTTCATCAGGCGCTTGTGTATGCCGGAATGGATGAAAAGATCAGAGGGTTTATTGCAAAGGGAAGTTTTCGAATATGCCCGGAGTGAGTGCCTGCGTACGTTATGAATATTTGTTAATAGGTTGGATATTCATAGGTGATTCATAATTTTTCTTTAAATGAAACCCCAAAAATCTCTGGCACAATCGATATTGTATTGCGCTTTTAAACAAGTCCGCATTTTTTATTCGCTGTATTTTGTCTGTGGAAACATAGAGCTCTTGGGTACTGCATGAAAGCGGCAATTTTGACATAAATGATTGCCGTGATGCAATATAAACCACCTCTTTCTCAAAATCAAGACATATAAAAATTCCTCTTCAAAGAAAGCGGGAAGAGGTTTTCGACAATATGTGCTTATCCGCGTATTTCCTGCAGAAAATCTCTGTCCGCTTTCGCCACTTTCGGCTTGAAGAATATTAAAAGAGCAGGGAGAAAAATCACATCTCCAATAAGCGTAAAAAACATTGAAAAAGCGGTAAGCACGCCGAATGCCTGCGTGGGTTTGATTGTGCCAAGGATTAGCACAAAAAATCCCATAAAAAGCACCACCGAGGTGATAACAACGGGTTTCCCTGCATCCCGGAAGGTTTTCAATAATGCTTCCTTTCGATTTCTGGATATCGTCATATTGCGTGTGTACCAGGTGACGATGTGTATGGTATCGTCCACTGCAATGCCGAGCGTAATGCTTGCAATCATTATTGTTGAAACATCAAGCGGAATACCCAACCATCCCATAAGTCCTAGCGTCATTGCAATGGGAAGAATATTCGGGATCATGGCAACCACCGTGAGCCAAAATTTACGACATACCATGAACATCATGATAAAGATGATTCCTAAGGCCGCAATGAAGCTGTTGCGCTGGCTTGCCTTGAGTTTGAATTCCATGTTGAGGTACATCGAAGAAAGTCCCGTAATTTTATAGCTGAAATCTTCGCCAAGCACCTTCGGCATGTATTGGACAACATAGTTATGAATTCGTAGGGCAGTTTCATTGGTATCCCATTTTGAAAGGAATGATATCCGCGCTTCTTTTCGATCGGGAGAAACGATACGGTCGAGCACATCGGACTCTCCAAGCTCATAATAATCCAGCACATCGGTACGGGATTCGGGAATTTTTCTGAAGGCATCATCTCCATTATTAAACGCCTTATGCACCTCTTTAAAATAATCGACAAGAGAAAAGGCGTTGGTGAACTGGGGCACTTTCTCTTTCAGGTGCGATTGAATTTCATCAAGCAATTTCAGGCTTTCAGGTTGTGTGAAATCCTTTTGCGGATTTTTTGCCTGAAAGAGCATGACAAAGGGGATTGTGCCACCCATATTTTCTTCAATGAAAGTGATATCCTGTCGAATCTGGTTTGATGCGGGAAGATAGTTCATGGTGTTCGTTTCAAATTTCAATAGAAACATCCCATAAATAGAAAAAATAAAAACAAACACAAGCACCACCATCATATCGCGATTATGGACAACGGTAAAATTGCAAATTTTCTGTAAACCATTCATAAAACGGTCGTTTTTGTGGGGTACTTCGGAAGGCGGAAGATCGGCCTGTGCATCAGTAAGAGGATTTCTGTTGAGCCTGATCTTATCTTTGAAAAACATTAGCGCGGATGGAATAAAAAAAATTGTGAGCAAATAAGCAAAGCCCACCCCGATAGTGGTGAATACGCCCATCACGCGGACGGGCCGAATTGAGCTCGTCGCAAAGGAGGCAAATCCCGCCATGGTGGTGAGGCTGGTGAAAAGACAGGGAAGCCATA
>DYLV01000237.1 GCA_020721925.1 Leptospira biflexa | reverse complement strand
AAAATGGATTATTTTTCATGGCTCGGCATCGATGCGCTCCTGCTTTCCCCCATAAACTCAAGTCCCATGCACGATTTCGGTTACGATATCTGCGATTACCGCGGTATCGATCCGGTATTCGGAACATTCGAAGATTTTATCCGGCTTATCGAAGATGCACATATGCGAAATATTCACATCATCATGGATGTGGCGCTCAATCACACCTCATATCTCCATCCATGGTTTATCGAATCGAGTGCATCGCGAAACAATCCAAAAAGGGACTGGTACATCTGGCGCGATCCGGTGAAAGGGGGGCCACCAAATAACTGGAGAAGTGCGTTTTTCGGAAGCGCCTGGGAATGGCATCAGCCAACTGAACAGTACTATCTTCATACATTTCTTAAAGAACAGCCGGACGTAAATTGGAGAAATCCTGAACTTGCCGATGCCATGTTCAATGAACTGAAATTCTGGCTCGATCGCGGGGTGGATGGGTTTCGGCTCGACGTGGCAAATTACTTTGTAAAGGACAAGCTTTTTCGCAATAATCCTTTTTCTTTCAATCCCATCAGCAATCAGGTGGAAAAGTACAGTAAAAATCGGCCAGAGACACACGCAATAATGCGAAATCTTCGTAAGGTTATCGATACATATGAAAATCGCATGGTGGTAGGTGAGATATTCAGCTATCCTCCTGGAGATTCGGAGCTTTCGGCGAGCTATCTTGGAACTGGAAGTGATGAACTTCATCTGGCGTTCGATTTTTCTCTTTTGTATAGAAGATGGAATGCCCGGAAGTTTTATAAATGCATTAAAAACTGGTATGCGGTGCTTCCAGAGGAGGGATGGCCGTGCAATGTGCTCTCTAACCACGATCAGCCGCGCAGTTTCAATCGTTTCAAGGACGATGAAGATTCCGAAAAGCGTGCGCGGGTGGCGGCGATGTTGCTTCAAACGTTGCGCGGAACGCCGTTTGTGTATTATGGCGAGGAAATCGGCATGAAGAATTTCAGAATTTCGCGTTCCGAACTTGCCGATCCTGCGGGGAAAAAATTCTGGCCGCTCTATTCCGGCCGCGATTGCGCACGGACGCCTATGCAGTGGTCTTCGCAGGATAACGCGGGATTTACCAGAGGGAAAATGTGGCTGCCTGTTTCTATGGACTATAAGTCCGTTAATGTTGAAACGATAAGGGATGATCCTCGTTCTCTTCTGCATTTTTATAGAAAACTAATTGAAATACGAAAGAATAAAAAATCGCTCACTCATGGCATGTGGAAAGCCAGGAGCAAGGGGCATCATGGCGTGATATCGTACATGAGAAAATATGAAAATGAAACGATCTATGTGGTACTGAATTTTACCGAAAAACGAAAAGTTGTAAGCGACGGGAAAAGAGGGCAATGGAAGGTTCTGCTGTCCACCCATCGAAGCAGCTTTGAACATTTCGCGGAATTATCGTTCGAGCTTTATCCGTATGAGGCAACAATGATTGAAAAGATAGGAGAGCTGGAATAGGAATTTTCCTGCTTGAACGACAAGCTCTGCGATGATTATTCCCGTGGATGAAAAGCGACGTGATGATCTCGAGAAGATCGAGAGCGGAATGGTCAAAGGAATTAATATCTTCCATTGTACTATAGATTTGTTTGCTGAATTTTTTCTATGGTTTTCAGACCGAGCCTCAGGTGAAGCTTTGTGTAACGTGCGAATACTTCTCTCATGCTTTCCTTGTTTTTTATTCCGCCTGCGCGAAGCGGCATATCGCTCACAAGCATAATTGCGCCGGCGGGAACTTTCAGCGCGTAGGCGACGGCGAAGATGGTGGCAATTTCCATGTCGATAGCAATAATGCGATGTTTGTAAATATAGTCGATGAATTCCCTGTCGAATTCCCACATGCGGTAATCGGTGGTCATCATCAGGTCCGATTTCACGCGCACGCCATTTTCTCCGCGGACCACTTCATTGCACATACGGCTGATTTGCGTGTGCGGCATGGCGGGGACATCGATTGGGATGTAGTGTCGACTGGTTCCTTCATCGCGCACGCTGGCGGTGGGAAGAACAATGTCGCCAACCTCAAGAGAATCGTCAATGCCGCCGCACATGCCAATCATAAGCACCGCTTTGAGGTTGTCGAGATACGAAAGGCAATGCGTAATAATGCCGGCTGAGGGCGAGCCAACGCCGAAGTTTATTATCGATACACCAGCCTTCGGGTCATGTGCTGACGACCAGTGGCCGGTGCGAATGGGAACGCGCCGCTCGTGCGCGAAATCTTCGAGGTAGCGGGGAAAGTTGACAAGAAGGATGCACTGGCCGAACTCGGAGATGTCCGAGCCAGTGTATCGCTCTAAGGTGTGCCGTGCGTAGGTGTCGGGCCTCAGATGCTCCTGCATCAAGCTTTTCCGGCGCTTCCAAGTACGTTGATGTTTTTGTGCTTGTACATTTCAACGAGTTTCGATCGCGCGGGTCCCAGATATTTGCGCGGGTCGAATTCGGCGGGCTTTTCTTCGAAAAGCTCGCGGATGGCTGCGGTAAACCAGAGTCGGCCGTCGGAGTCGATGTTGA
>DYLV01000047.1 GCA_020721925.1 Leptospira biflexa | reverse complement strand
ACCAAGGAAATTGAGAAGGGAAATTTTAAGTTGGATATCGTACCTGCTTCGGCCGACGAAATCGGTGAGCTCACCGAGTCGTTCGTGGCAATGGGCAAGGGATTGGAAGAACGCGAGAAACTCAAGGAAACGTTTGGAAAATTTGTAAACAAGGAAATTGCGGAACAGGTGCTCAAGGGTGAAATTAAGCTCGGCGGTGAGCGCAAAAACGTCGCAGTATTCTTCTCGGATATCAGGTCTTTTACCGCTATTTCGGAAAAACTTGAGCCTGAAGAAGTAGTTGAATTTTTAAACGAATATATGACGCGCATGGTAGCCTGCGTGAATAACACCGGTGGCGTTGTGGATAAATTCATAGGCGATGCTATCATGGCGGTGTGGGGCGCGCCGGTTTCGTATGGAAATGACATTGCGAATGCTATCAACGGTGCGCTCATGATGCGCAATGAACTTATGATTTTCAACCGCGGTCGTGGAAGTGCAAAAAAGCCGATCATTCGCATCGGATGTGGTATCAACTACGGACCGGTGCTCGCAGGTCAGATTGGCTCGGAAGAGCGCATGGAATATACCGTCATTGGAGATACAGTAAACCTTGCATCGCGCATTGAATCGCTCAATAAACCGTTCGGGACCGACATACTCATCTCTACCGATGCCTATCAAATGGTGAAAGACCTTTACCTGCTTGAACCCATGCAAAAAATCAAGGTGAAAGGGAAAAGTGAGCCCCAGCAAATATACGCAGTGCTTGGCAGAAAAAATGATCCACATGCGCCGAAAACACTTGAGCAACTTCGATCGATGCTTGGCATTGAAATGAAGGGAAAACCGGAGGCGGCACCCGAGGAGGAAGTGAAGTATGAAATCATTGAGTAGCGACGCGCTCATGCTGGGCGCAAGCGCCCTCATTATCGGCACTGTTTCTTTTCTCCTCTTTCTGGATTTTACTTCCAAGATCGAGGCGGGCGATGCGGAACAGATCGGCGTAATCACGTTTAAAAAAAGGGTTTCCCAGCGTAAATATGGCACGCAGGTGATATGGGAAGAAATTGAGCAAAATGCGCCCGTGTACGTGAACGATTCAATCCGCACCGCAGAGCGCTCTGAGGCGGTGGTGAAGCTCAAAGATGGCACCTCGCTTGAACTTGACGAAAACAGCATGATCGTTCTGGCGAAGTCGGAAGGAGCTATCAATATTAATTTTGCACAGGGGGCAATGTTTGCCCGCCGTGCGGAAGTGGTTTCTGAAGGAGCGCCGGCGATTAATATCGTTTCGGGAGCCGCAACGGTTTCAATCGAGAAAAGTGATGTGAAGCTGTCGCAAAGTGAGAAGGAAGACCTCAACCTCACTGTTGCGAAAGGAAGTGCGGTTATCAAAACCGGCGAAGAAGAAAAAGTTTTAGCGGTGAATCAGAATGCAGTGGTATTGAAAGATGCGAAAGTTGCGCAGATACGCGAAGTGAAGCTGCGACTCCTTTCTCCCGAGCCGAATAAATACATCGTGACCGGTGAAGATGCGCATGCGGTCGGTTTTGCATGGGAACCTACGGGTGATGAAAATGGTGTCATATTTGAATTGGCAAAAGATCGTGGCTTTGCCAATATGATAAAGCGCACGCGGACAAAAGCGGATACTATCACTGAAAAAGTGCCTGCGGGCGAATATTACTGGCGCATAGCATCCGAAGACAAAGTTTCCGGAAAAATCGAATACAGTGATTCGCGGAAAATTTCCATTTTAAGCGATCGGCCTGTGTTGCTTCTTTCGCCTGATGATACAGCGAAATTTAATTTTGTTTCATCTCCGCCTCTGATACGCTTCAGATGGAGTAAAAATGAATTGGCATCGGGATATGTGCTGGAAATCGCGCGTGATGCCAATTTCAAGGATGTTATCATAACTACTCCTGCGATGTTTACCGAACAGTCTGTTGATACTCTGCGCGAAGGAACGTATTTCTGGCGGGTGAGTTCAAAAATTTCTATAGCGGGCGACTACAGCGGGAAAAGCGCGACAAGGAGATTTATTGTTGAAAAAAAGCGTCAGGTTGCGGCGACCGAGCTAATCGCTCCCCCCGATGGTGTTTTGGTGAGTCCGCTTTTGATCAAAAGCAGAGGGATGCTGTTAAGCTGGAAACTGGTGGAAGGTGTGGCGGCGTATGAAATTGTTCTTTCAAAGAGTAAGGATTTTGTAAAAAACGAAATCCAGCAAACGGTTTCGGGGAATTTTATTCGCATTATGAAGGACTTTCAGGCGGGTGAATATTTCTGGCGGGTAAAGCCAGTTGCAGGTACGGATGCGGAGGGTCCTGGCTATACTCCTGCTCGAAAATTTGCAGTTCTGGAAAGTAGCGGAATCAAACTGATTTCGCCTGTAAATAATTTTTCGGTGAAGCCACCGAAAGATACAGCGAATATTGAGGTATTGTTTTCCTGGAACAAAGCTCCAATAAATGGTAACTTCATCTTTGAGTTATCAAAAGATAATTCATTTAAAAAAATTGAAAGAAGTGCACTGGTTTCTTCAAATTCAATGAAAGTCGCTGTTGCGCCGGGTATGTATTTCTGGCGCGTGTCGCTTGTGGATGATGACCGTTCGGAGCTTTTTAAAAGCGATGTGCTCTCGTTCAGTGTAATTGAACCGGAAAGAACTCCTCCGAAAGCCGCGCTTGTGGTGATTCCAGCTCCAGCTAACGCAACGGTCTTCGTAAATGGTTCTAAAGTGGGCGAGGGTAAAGTAACCGTGCCGCTTGATGGAGGCAGGGTGAAGATAGAGGTTGTTGCGGAAGGATATAAAAAATTCGAGGGAAATATCGATATCCGCGCAGGAGAAAAAAAGGAATTCATTGCAACGCTTGAGAAAGTTCCTCAGAAACCCACTCTTACAATACGCGTTAATCCAGTTCGAAGCGCGATCTATATCAATGGAATGCTTGCGGGTTATGGGAATGTGAAGGTGAACCCCGATGCCGGAGTGGTGCGTGTGGCGGTGCAATCAGCCGGTTATAAAAAATACGAGAGGGAACTCATTCTGAGGGAAGGAGAAAAGAGGGAAATCATCGCAGAACTCGAGCTCATACGGCGGGAAGCAGAACGGATTGGGCCTCAATTGAAAATGGCAGGATCGATTGTCGCGCCTCCGCTGGTGTATGGAAGCGCCGTGGTGACGACCAGCTCCGGAGGTACGGTAATGGCCGTGCAGAAGAGCGGTGCCCCTGCGTGGAAAACGGATCTTAAAAGCAAGGTTGAATCATCGCCAGTTGCCGATTGCAAATCCATATATGTGGTGACATCGCGCGGGGAACTTGTTTCAATCGATGCCGGAAACGGAAAAGTGCGGTGGAAGAAAAACGTAGAGGGGCCGGTTCTTTTCGCGTCGAAACCGCTCGTCGTGGCAGACAAAGTGATCGTCGCGACAGGTTATGGAAGCGTCGAGGCGTATTCGAATAATGGCCGGAAACAGTGGAAGGTAAAGCTGGGGGGAGGCGTTTACGGCTCTCCATCGCACTCAAAGGAGATACTGTATGTAGGAGCGGGGGATCGGAATATTTATGCACTTTCAATTAAGAATGGCAATATCATATGGAAATTTACTGCCGACAGCCGGATGGTTGCGTCAAGCCCGCTTGTGTATGGGAATCTTGTGTATGCGGGATGCTACAGCGGCACGCTCTTCGCAATTACTATGAAAGAAGGAAAGCTTAAGTGGAAGTATGAAGCAAAATCGCCGATCGTCACCAATCCAATTGTGTGGCGTGAGAAAATAGCGATTGCTTCAATGAATGGTGAAATTATTGCACTCAATTCCAATAGCGGAAAAAAGCTGTGGAAAGTTCAAACGAAGAGTAGAATTGTACTTGATCCGGTATATAAAAGTGGAGAAATTTATTTCGCCGGCGACAGGACTTTTTACCTTCTTGACGCGGAGAGCGGAAAGCAAAAATGGAGTATGAAATTCGAAAGCCCAATTAAAACAGCGCCATCGTTGGTAGGCGAGGACGTGATGATGGCATTGAAAAACGGCGAAGTGGTTTCGCTGAATCCGGTATTGCGAAAGAGAAATTAATTCGATCTGCAGTGCTGGAATATAATAGATTATGAGAAGGAGGAATGCGATGAAAAAAATATGTGTATTTATTGCGCTGATGTTCCTGAGCGGTGGGATATTTTGTAAAAAAGAGCGCACTGAACCTGTGCAGGAAGTGGTGCTTGCGAAGAAGTATGCAAAATATCGGGTGGTCGTAAGAAAGGAACTGGAGTTGAAAAACTGGGCCGCGACTCTTGAAAAGGGAGAAGATGTGGATTTATTGAGTGAGCAGGAAGTCGCCAATAAATCCGGCAAGAACATTTCCATTTCCAGAGTTCGACTTGCAGATGGCTCACAGGGATTTGTGGAATCAAGGCATCTGGCAGATAAAGTAATTGTATTTATTGAAGATACTCCTGCCTTTACCAGGCCCACAATGGGCAGTAAAATGTATTGCAAAGTGCCGAAGGGCACCATCGCATTTGTGGTGGGCGAGCAGGCGAACTGGGTGAAAATCTATGCCGGAAAAATTGCCGATTTATGGCTTACCGACCAGTGGGTGCAGGGAGGGTACTCCACCGACCAGCAGATCTTGCTTACCGCAAGAATGTATGAAAGCGCTCTTGAACAGCTTGCATCTGCAAAAGAGGCGGACAGAAATGCCGGGAAGCAGAAACTTGTTGAGCTGAGCCAGGGAGAGGGAGTGATTGCGGCACTGGCAGGGGAGAAATTGACGGCGCTCGAATCGCAGCCGGAGGAAAAAGTGGAAAAAGCCACTCAGGATGAGGCGGTGCAGAAATGAGAGGTTATATCTTCACCCTTGATTGAATTGACCGCACAATTGTGGCGCTGTCGGCAAAATCAAGATCGGCGCCCACCGGAAGGCCGTGCGCGATGCGCATCACCTCAACCCCAAGCTCTTTGAGAATTCGAGCAAGATAGAGCGCTGTCGCGTCGCCTTCCATGGTAGGATTTGTTGCAATAATGACTTCTGAAATGTGTTCATCAAGGCATCTTCGTTTTAGCTTTTCAATTGAAAGATCATCCGGACCGACGCCGTCCAGGGGTGCGAGCACTCCTCCCAGTACGTGATACAGCCCCCTGTATCCGCCCGTTCTTTCTATTGCGAGGATATCCTTCTGCTGTTCCACAACACAGATGGTGGAGTGCTCTCGAGCAGGATCTTCACAGATTGCGCAGACGGGCGCATCGGATATGCCTCCGCATCGAGAGCAGGAGGTGATGTGTGTTTTAATGTCTCGTATTGCTTTAATAAATTGCTCCACCTCTTCATCTGTGGCTTTGAGCAGATAAAACGCGATCCGCGAGGCGCTTTTATGTCCTATTCCGGGGAGGTGAGAAAGTTCCGAAATGAGCGCGTCTAAATATCGAGAGGTGGTTTCCACAAACGTGTGCCGCTTTACTTAAACATATCGGTAAGTCCCGGGATGTTCATCCCTCCCGTGAGCTTTGCCATCTCCTGCGCCGCAATTTCTTTCATCTTTTCAACGGCTGCGTTGGACGCGAAGATGAGTGCTTTTTCAATTTTTTTCTTGTCACCGGTTGAAATGAGTTCCTGCGCAATGTCGATGTCGACCATGCTGTATTCGCCGTTGACGATAACCTTTACCATGCCGTCGGCAGTTTCGCCGTGTGCTTCAGTTTTTTTCAGCTTTTTCTGGATGTTTTTAAATTCCCTCTGAAGCCGCATGATGTTGCCTAAATCGCCTAATCCTTTGAGCATTTATTGTTCTCCTTTATCGTTAATTACCTGTGCGTGAAAAAGGTCTATGAGCTTTTCCGTCAGGGGATCGGTTTCATTTTCTGAAACAGCCGCGGATGGGTGTTGAATTTCATCAGGGGTTTTACCTGGAAAAAATTCCTCCGCCTGTCCCTTGAGATTCTGGTTATGTGTTCCTTTCTGCGAAACAGATATTTCTTTGCCACACACTGCAGAAGCTTTTTCCTGTATGAGCGCAATGTCCTTATTGTCAAGCATTCTTGCGTTAAAAGTGTCTGCCGGTTCGAGTAAGATCGCATTGTTGTTAAAAGAGGGCTTCATCGTTTGAAGTTGTTTGAAAAGATACGGCTTTGCTTCTTTGATTGAAGTCAGTATTCTGGTCCATGCCCGTTCAAGCGTCAGGGGTTCGGATTTACTTTTTTTTTCTGCTCCGGGCGCGCTTTGTTGCTCAACTGAAGTCTCTTCCTTGCGCGCATGGGTGATGCTATCGATAGGTGTCATCTCGACTGTCTTTTTTTTTACACGATCGACTGCGTCAGAATGGCTCTTCTCTGCGCGGGCACTATCTTCAAGCTTTTGCACAATCTCGGCTATTGAGGGGCGCGCCTTCGCGGCGATGAGATCGAGTACGGCCATTTCGATGCTGATGCGTTCATTTGAGCTGAAGCGAAGATCTCTTTGCAGGTCGGTAATGATGCGGAAAAAAACCGAAAGCTCTTCATCGTTGAAAAGAGTTGTGGCGGAGGTGAGCATTTCCGCTTCCTGGGCGGAAAGACCTAAAATGGTTTTGAGATCAATACCGTTTTTCATGAGGCGGATTGCGCGAAGGGTATCGACAAATCCCGCCGCGTAGCGAGGGATATCTGCTCCGAGGTTGATGACCCTGTCGAGCTCCATAATCGCATCTGCGGCGCGTTCATCGGCAATGTGACGGAGCAGAACAATATGGCTTTCCATTGGCACGATGCCTAAAATTGCGAGCGCGCTTTCTTCATTGATATGCCCCTCGGAAAATGAAACCACCTGATCAAGAAGGGATTGCGCATCGCGCATTGAGCCTTCCGAAGCTCTGGCAATTGCGTAAAAGGCCGATTCATCGATATTAAAACCTTCTTTTGATGCAATAAAGGCAAGATGCGCGGCGATTGCATCAACGGCCATCTTTTTGAAATAGAATTTCTGGCAGCGAGACAAAATCGTTTCAGGCACCTGATGGATTTCCGTGGTGGCGAAGATGAACACCACATGCGGCGGCGGTTCCTCAAGGGTTTTCAGAAGTGCATTGAACGCTTCTTTGGTGAGCATGTGCACTTCGTCGATGATGTAAATCTTATAGCGCCCTTCCACCGGCGCGAATGCAACGCTTTCACGGAGTTCACGGATATTTTCTATTCCGCGGTTGGAAGCACCATCGATTTCTATTACATCGAAAGAGTGGCCATCGCGTATTTCACGGCAGTTTCTGCACGTACCGCAGGGGGTGTCCGTCGGCCCTCCAGCGCAGTTGAGCGATTTTGCAAGGATGCGCGCCATGGTCGTTTTGCCGACACCGCGGGGGCCAGCGAAAAGATAGGCATGTGAAATCCGTCCGTTCTTGATGCTGTTGCGAATGGTGATCGAAACATGGTCCTGATAGACCACCTCGGAAAACGTTTGCGGACGCCATTTTCGGGCAATAACCTGATATGACATGTCTGTTGCGGGTGCGTAAATGGGATTTGAATACATATCACACTGCGGAGAGGGGGGGATTCGAACCCCCGGTAGCTTGCGCTACACACGGTTTCCAACCGTGCTCCTTCGGCCTCTCAGACACCTCTCCGAAAACCATGCTCAAGATTGTACGGCGGGCGTTCTTTGTCAATACAAAAGCAAAGAAAAGGTGATTGTGATAGTCATTCAGGCATTGGGCATGTTTTATATTTTTTCCTTGCCAAATGAGTATGCGGCATAAAGTGTGAAGAAACGTTATCGCGTGTAAATGGGCCGGACAGGACTATTGCACCCTTTGAAGGATTATCTCACATGAACCCCGTACAATATATGGCAGCCGCGCCGAAAGTATGCCTGCTTTTGATGGCAGTGCTTTATTCTCTTTTTTGCGGGTGCGGCGGCAATGATGAACCAAAAGCGTACAGGAATTTGGGATTTGCGCGCTGTATTGAAGGCGATTGTATCAACGGCCGCGGCAGTAAGGTGGAATCGACGGGCGAGCGCTACGAGGGCGAATGGAAACAGGGGCTTCGCCACGGCATGGGAACAGCGCACTGGCCTGATGGAGATTCATATACGGGACAATGGATACACGATCATCCCCACGGCAGGGGTGTCTATCGTAAATCGAACGGCGAACGCTACGAGGGCGATTGGCACATGGGAAAACGGCAGGGCAAAGGGAAAGCGCTGTGGCCCGATGGATCGTACTACATGGGAGATTTTAACAATGATCGGGCGCACGGGAGGGGAGTCTTCGTCGATGCCGGTGGCGTGCGCTATGAGGGTGAATTCAAAAACGGGATGGCACATGGCAGGGGAGTGCTCATTACTCCATCGGGGAAGCGGACGAGCGGTATGTGGCAGGATGGAAAACCGACATTGTAAAATGCTTACAATATTTAATATGATATACAGGAGTGTACAATGGATGATCTGAAAAAAGCATATAAAACCATCATGGACGATCATTTTCCCGATGAGATGACAATTGCCTTCGGCGATAAAAAACTTGTGTACCGGAAGAGAGCCTGGAAACTTGAGGAAGGCGGAATGCTTGTGGAAAAAGGCCTCAGGTATGGAGAAAATCCGGGACAGGAGGCGGCCCTCTATGAACTTGTAAATGGCAATCTCGTGCTGGGAGCGTGCAAGTTTATTGAGCCGGGACATTCGCTTGTCAGCGCGATTGATGAAAGGATGATGATTCAGCCTGGAAAACATCCCGGAAAAATAAATCTCACCGATATTGACAACGGCCTCAACATTCTTAAGTTTCTTATGAAAAAGCCTTCGGCGGTGATTATTAAACACAACAATCCATGCGGCGTTGCGCAGGATGCAGAGCTTGCACAGGCATTCAATAGAGCATACAGAGCCGACCGGATTGCGGCATTTGGCGGTGCCGTGGTGGTTAACCGCACCATGGACCACGACACGGCGAAGCTTATTGCCGCCCAGTATTTTGAAGTGGTTGCCGCGCCTTCATACGCGGAGGGATCTGTGGATATTTTAAAAAAGAGAAAAAATTTGCGCATCATAGAAATTCCGCGCATTGATCGCCTGGAAGAATATCTCGCGATACGCTTCGTGGATTTTAAATCCCTCATCGACGGAGGCATCATCGTACAGCAATCGCCGCTGTGCACCGTTCGCACAAAGGAAGATCTGAAGCCTGCGCGTGCTGAGTATAAGGGTATCGCCTACCAGATCGAACGCATGCCCACCGAAAAGGAATACGAGGATATGCTTTTTGGTTGGTTTGTGGAGCAGGGAGTTACATCGAATTCGGTGCTATATGTGAAAGACGGCTGTACCGTAGGCATAGGCACGGGTGAGCAGGATCGCGTGGGTGTGGCAGAGCTTGCAATCGTCAAGGCGTACACGAAATACGCCGATTTGCTCTGTTTCGATCGCCATGGAATTTCGTACAAGGAACTGGAACTGGCAGTTGAAAAAGGCGAGAGGAAGAAATCACAGCTGGAAGATATCGATCGCGAAACGAAGGAAGCGCGCGGTGGAATTCCCGATTCAGCGATGGTGTCCGATGCGTTTTTTCCGTTCCGCGACGGAGTCGATGTGGGAATCAAGCAGGGAATTACCTCGATTGTGCAGCCAGGGGGATCTGAGCGCGATTTCGAATCGATTATTGCATGCAATGAAGCCAATCCGAGGGTGGCAATGGTCTATACCGGGCAGCGGGCGTTCAAACACTGATGGTTTACACGGCTTACATTGAAGTTCAAAGCAAAGGGCGCCGCGACGTGATCGATATCACCGCACGTGTGGCGGAGAAAGTGGAAGGAACGGGTATCCGACACGGCATCGCCACGGTGTTTGTGGAGGGATCCACTGCGGCGCTCACCACCATTGAATATGAACCGGGGCTGGTGCGCGATATCGATATCTTTCTTGAACAAATTCTTCCATATGCGGCACCATATCGTCATCATGAAACATGGCACGACGACAATGGAGCGGCGCATCTTCAGTCGGCGCTTCTCGGGACCTCATTTACAGTGCCGGTGGTCGAAGGGAAGCTGACGCTGGGCACATGGCAGCAGATTGTGCTTATCGACTGTGACACAAGGCCGCGGAAAAGAAAAATTACAGTTCAGATTTTGGGCGAGAAATGATGCGAAGGCTGACTGTACGATTACTTCATCGCTTCTTCATCGAATAGATCGTCGAAAAATTCCATAAGCATTCGTGCTTCGCCGATGAGTTTACATATTGATCCGGCGCTGTTGCTGTGCTGGAAGGCACCTGTGGCAAGGAATCGGCTTGAAAGACCGCGTGTGAGCAAATACTGATGAAGGCCCATCCCCATGCTGTAGGGTATGATGTTATCGCTGCGGGAATGCGTGATATAGTATCTGCATCGGGGCAGAGAGCGATTTTTGGGAAAGAGGGTAAGTTCGTTTATCTCTTTAAATTCCGCATAGTCCACCGGCGCTTTTTCTGTTTTTTCGTACAGCTTTTCGCCAAGTATGCGTTTCATTTCTTCGCGATCGGTCACGCCTGGCTTTGTCGCCGCGATGGCTTTGCTGAGGAGCGATTTCTCTTTATCGGTGAACGATTTATTCCTGATCGCATTTGCCATCTTTACAATGTAATCGACTTCCATCCCTGAACTGTTGTAGAAATCGGCAAGCATTTTGCCATTGAGGAAAGGGCCATGAAGATACACTTTTTCGGGATATAGTTCCGGAGGAACATTGTTTAATGCGATTAAAAGAATTGTGGCGGAGATACAGGCGCCGAACGCATTAAAGCGTCCTTGATACTGCGCGCGCAACGTGGTATAAATCTGTTCGATATTATTGTATACTTCCCTGATGCTTCTGGATGTTTCGCTTCCGCGGATATACGGCACCAGCACGGTATAGTCGCTTGCCCAGGCGAGTGCGCAGGAAATTTTTTTCATTGTTGGGTGTTTGTAGGACTTTGGCGTAAGGCCGTGAATGAGAAAAAAATATTTGCCGTGAGGGGCGTTCTCTCTGCGATAAATCAGGATCGGTATATCCTCGCCGTTCACATGAATAGATGTTTCACGCTCGATAATTCCGCGAGGAATTATTGTGTCGTTCATGACGAGCATGAACCGCACACTCGGCTTAAAGTAAAGCCACAAAACTCCACCTGCGATCAGTGTACAAATACCAATGGCCGGCATCAATATTTTCAGAATTGCTGTTTTCTTCATCGCATTCTCCAACTTTTGTGAAAATCGAAAAGTTTGGTATGTTAATGCGTGTTTGTAATCTTCATCAGAGAGTTCAACCAGTCCAGTTCAGCCTGAAGATGGTATTTTAGGTACGTATACAAAAAAATCTGCGAGCGTTCTCCTTCTTTCTCGGTTTTAGTGGAAATTTTTGCTTTTATTTCGTTGAGCTTGTCCTCGATGAATTTCTTTCTATCGGCGATGAATTTCTCTTTCTGCTCGGCTTCCAGCATGTCAATGAACATGAGAATGATGTCTGTTTCAAAATGGAGGAGATTTTGTTCGAAATATTGCCGCAAAAGCTTGCGGAAATACTTCTTGCCGGCGGGCAAAATTTCATATACGTATCTTTCGGGATTTCTGCCCTTTCGTTCCGTACCTGTCTGCTTTACCCATTCGTTCTCAACGGCTTTGTTGAGGGCATAATATATTGAACCAAATTTGATGTCGACATAGTCTTTCAAACGTTCAATAATTTTTTTCTTTATCTCATAGCCGTAAAGATTTCCTTCGATAAGAAGACCCAGAATGGCGAGTTCTGTTTTCATGTTTACCTCTTTCGAACCGCTTTTTGTGCTGACATTAGTATACAAATAATAAAAAATCAATATTTTTTTTGAAATTTACTGCGGGCATATATAAGAGAACTTCTACAAATTGTTGCATCTGTTCCTCTCTTGAGGTATAAAAAAATTCAAAACTGCTTTCTTTGACAGCGCTTGAAACGGAGGTAAGCGGTTTTTTAAGCGTCCATTATCGAGTATCGCAATGTAATTTTACCAGATTTTCCTGACCATGCCGTGAATACATGCACTATCCCCCGAAAACATCCATCGGGGGATATAATAGAAAAAAATCTTTCGTCTCAGCGGTTGACGATGAAGGAATTTTTTAACTGCTGAAAACTTTTGATCATGGACTGATCATCTTCTTTGCCTTCTTTTCCCATAAATAGCGCATACATTTTTTCGATTTTATTGCGGTCCGTTGGCGCATAAAAGGTTTTTAGCACCGTTGCAATTTTTGTGATGTTGGTGCTCTGAAATGGCTTTTCGGTGTAGGGGTGCGCTTTGCGTGCCATGCCGTCCCAGAACGCAAGGGCGTCGTTGGGGAGGCGACGGTCGGGTGAAGGCCAGTTGATAAGGGCGAAATAATTATCCTTCTGATATTCGCTCAAAAGCAGACGGCGTATATTCCATCTGACTTCCTTACCTTCTTTTGTGAAGCCGAAATTAATGCCGAGCCGTAGATCATCGGTAATTGGAAGAATATTGTTTTTCAAAATCAGATCGAAGGACGGGCTTTTAAATTCAAGCCGATCTCTATGTTTGTAGTGGAACTTAACATTTTCCAGCGCTCTGGGCAGAAGGGGATTTCTCTGAAGAAATTCGGACCAATTTTTCGCGGATCCGTAATACGACAGATGAACATGGTCAATGATGTTGAGCGCATCGAATTTCCACAGATCGATATCGCTGGATTGACAGGAGATGCCGATCATCGCCATTCCCTCGGGAGTAGGAGTTTCGCAGGTGATAAATGCCTCATCAGAATATTCCATCAACCATGAACTGATCCGCCACTTGCGATTGTATCTGTCCGTATGGTTTTCAACGGAAAGAGGGTTGCCCAGCGAGAGAATGCGTATTTTTACATCGCCGAAATTGCGGGTAATGCTCATCCCTTCGAAGAGGAGCTTTATCGAGAGTTTTGGGCTTTCAAGCATGTGTTTTAAGCGTATGCTGTCGGGTCTGGTGATGTCGATGAATATCATCTTGTCGAAAGGAAGTGCAATGTGGATTACGCCGTTTTCACGTATTTTTGTTTGCTTATAATCCATACTGGAAATCATCCATTTGCCGTTTGCTTTATTGAGGTAGTGCACCTGCGGTTGGTAGCTGTCAGTAAAATCGAAGAGGGGGAGAAGGGACGCCTCGCCATGGGGGAACATTGGCCCTCCTTCCTTCTTTAAGAGTTCTTTCATATTGTTTACGTAGAACGAGTAAAATCTGCTTTTGTATTGCTTTTTAATTGCTTTATAATGCGCAGGAAGAGCAATATCATCGTCGAAGTCCTTTACGATGTTCCGCTCGGGAAGCAAATTGAATCCGAAGATCATTCTCAGATGAAAATGGCCTCTCTTTCCTGCTTTAATGATTTCGGAAGCAGAAAGCGAGTAGGCGATGTTGTCCTTTCGCTGGATTACCAGGCCGATGACTTCTCCTCTCTGGTTTATGAGCGGCCCGCCGCTGTTGCCGAAATTGACGTCGGATGAGCTTTTAAGCAAAACGAATTTGCCATCTTCGGGTTCGGGGAAAGTACCAAGGAGCGCTCCCTGACGCATGACGATTCACTCGCCGTATGCATTTCCAATAGCGTGCACCGATTCATTGATTTCATAGTTGCTTTGCAGTTTTAAAAATTTTTTAAATTTTCTGCCTTTTACCGTGAACTTGATGAAATCGCGGTGGCTGTCGAATGCGCGCACGGTATCGACTTCATAGATGTTGCCTTTAGCATCACGAATATAAAAATCAGTAAACACACGAGAGTTGTTCTTCAGATCAATAACGTGAAAGGCCGTGAGGAGATCGGATTCGGAAATTGCAAATGCCGTGCCGATGGAATAGAACTTATCTGTCCGGACATTATAGGGTAATAAATGCCAGGGAAGTTCTTTCTCGTAGGTAAGGGTATCGTGCCGGGGTTTGTTTACCACCACCTCAAAACATGTATCTTTCACGAACTCCTTGATTTCGGCGGGAAGTGAAGCAGATGCGTCGGGGGTGTTGAACGTCATTAAGAGTGTTGCAATTGAAAGAATACATAATGTCGCTTTTTTCATGATTGCTCCTTTGATTGTTTGAATAAAGAACCTGGCGATAATCTGCGTGGTAAAACGGATACAACGTCTGGCTACGTGCCTCTCGTGCATTTGTATATATCATCGCCGGTAAAATCTCATGGTTTTAAAACACGCCACTGCTATGCGAATCGGTCAGGTTGTGCAACATTTTTTTCGTATTATAATAATTTAATTGAAAAGCAATCGAAAGAATTCACTTGACGAAATGTATTCACGGGCATAGCTTTCATCGCGTGCAGGGGAGGTTATTTCGCCCTTCATGCGGGGGAGGTGAAATCCGAGGTGCCATATTATGTTTTTCAGGATTGAAGAAATTCCTCGCGCACATGTTGAACTGTTTGAAAAGCAGGACGAACAGAGCGCTTCCGGCCGAAGACTTCTATGCAGACTGTGCGGACGGTATATCACATCCCCCGCAAGTAAGATTGAAATGGCGGGAAAAAACGTACACGTGTTTACAAATCCCGCCGGGTATGTTTTTCGCATTGGCTGCTTTTCCGCCGCGCCCGGATGCATGGTGACTGGCGAGCCGACGGAAGAATACACATGGTTTTCTTCCTATGCATGGTCGTATGCGCTTTGCGCGGGATGCATGGAGCATTTGGGATGGTTTTACGATTCGGGGAAGGATTCTTTTTTTGGGCTTATTCTCGAAAGACTCAGGGAGGAAGAAGGGAATTGATTGAGATATTGTTCTCAGTCTCGCATCGCTGTGGCTATTAACATGTAAAGTTATAATGAATTCACTCAATAAGCGATATATTGAAAAAATCCAGAGGAACGCGGGAAGGGCAATTAACGAATTTGGCCTCATAAAAAAGGGCGACCGGGTGGCCGTGGCGCTTTCCGGAGGAATCGATTCAATGGTGCTTCTTGAGATATTGGTTTCGAGGATTGCGCGTGTGCCCATACGTTATGAGATTTCCGCCGTACATGTGACAATGCGCAACGCTCCCTATGCTGTTGATGTTGCCGCACTGAAGCGTTTTTGCGATGCGAATCGTGTTGCGCTTCATGTGCCGGAAATTACGCTTGAGCGAAGAAGCGAAAACGAGGGTCTGTGTTTTTCCTGCGCATTTCTGCGAAGGAAAGCGCTGTTCGACTGGATGAAGGAATATCAATTTAACAGGCTTGCTTTTGGACACCATCTTGACGATGCGGTCGAGACTCTTTTTTTAAATATGGTGTACCAGGCGAATTTCAGCACCATGCCGCCCAGGATTTCGCTGTTCGCAGGAGAGTTCGATATCATCCGGCCTCTGATATATCTATCGTCGGATGAAATTCGAACATACGCCTCCTCTCTGGGAATTTCCCCCGCGGCATCGCCATGCCCCTATGGATCAAAAACCAACCGGGAAAAGATAAAAAAAATGCTTTCGGATCTGGAAAAACAGCATCCCAATGCGAAAAAAAATATCTTTGCGGCGATGGAAAACATCAGAAGCGAGTATTTGCCGATAAAAACCAAAAAGCGCCGGGAATTATAATTGCGCACGCTGTAAAAAATGCTTGCATGGCATGCCCTGTCATGAATATGTGCCTTCGATAAACCATCGGAGGTGAGCTGATGAAAAAGGGAGGCGCTGGTATTGCAGTGATTATGATTCTGTGCATGGGTTTTTTCGCAGAAGGATTTGCCCAGGGAAAACATACATCCAGTTTGGATCGCTGTGTGCGAAACTGCGATATGAGCTATAAAAACTGCATGTCATCAAAAAAGAAAGAATCTCGCTGTGCAGAAAAACGGCGTTTGTGCCGCAGCGCATGCGTGAAATCACACAGAAGGTAATAATTTCTATATTTAACGTGTTGCTGGCTGAAAGAAAACATACGGCACAGGGCGGTAACCGGACGACAGCTTGTCGAGTATTGTTGATAGCATAACGGTTATTGTGAAGATACCTGCTGCGTATTTTATGCGGTATTTTAGCTCATGCAACGTACGGCTGTCGAACGGTTTTATGATGAATGTGGGCTAATTGAAAAAAATGCTTGATGAGAATGGGGTGTTTTGTTGAAGTGATCAGGCCGATTGCCCGGCAGAAGGGGCTGTAGCTCAGTTGGGAGAGCGCTAGAATCGCACTCTAGAGGCCGTGGGTTCGACTCCCATCAGCTCCAAAGAAACTTCGATCTTGTTCTTGGGTTAAGAATGCGCCCGGTCAATCGGCGCTTCTTAAAATTCTTCGAATGTGAAGGCGCTGCGGCCAGCATTATCGTCGCGGGGCCACGGCGCTCCTCATGGGTACGCCATAGGCGTGGACATTGTTGGCCATGTGCCCCTGATACTTCATGACCGATTCCTGCTTCAAAAAGACGCCGATGCCCCCGGCGATGAAGAAGGCGGGCACCAGGCACAGAAGGATATGCTCCCGTGCCTACCACTTGACGAGCTAAAACGCCTCCCGCACTGCATTATCGAATCGGGATGTTCCTACGGGAAGAAAGAATGCGGCGAGAAAAAGCGTGACGATCCAGATCAGCGGTTTCCATTCGACTTTCATGAGAATCCCCCTAATTTTGAGAATTTATGACTATTTGGGAAATAAGCCAAACATATTGAAAAAATTCACCGCTTCGACCTGCACGTTCTTAAAATTTCACCCTGCTTTTTCGTGTTGAACTCAAGCACTTCTTCAACGCATCCGATGAAGCCAAGAATGCACGGTGTTTTAAGATAGTAATAGATGTTCGTTCCTTCCTTACGATCCCCGATGATACCGGCATTTTTCAGTATTGAGAGGTGTTTCGATACCGTGGACATATCCGAGCCGATCATGCGTGTGAGTTCATTCACGCACCTCTCCCCTTTTTCGAGCTCCTCGACGATGAAAAGTCTCGTCGGATGCGCCATCGCCTTTATGATATCGGCGCGGGCCTTGTAGTGCGCATATTGAAATGTATCTTTCATTTCTTTTCTTATTTGGCAATATAGCAAAGTATCGTATATCTGTCAATAAATTTTTATAGCATGCAGGTATATGGCAAGTAATAAAAGTCCGGTGATCTTCGCACGCGGGCCCCGCATACGCGAATTGGTTTATTGTTTAAAAAAATCCTTTTTTTCCCCATTATTTACACAACAGCCCCCACGCCATTTTCAGCGCAATGCCGAAAAGCACCACGCCTATGATTGCTTTGACCTGTGACTGATTGAGCTTTTTGCTCATGAGCCAGGCTCCCAGCACTGCCCCACTTGCCGAACCCGCGGCGGTGAACGAGAAAAGCGGTACATTTATGGCCCCGAGCGACGCGTGGCCGAAACATCCCGAGAGCGAGGAGAATATGACAATAAACGATGT
>DYLV01000236.1 GCA_020721925.1 Leptospira biflexa | reverse complement strand
AATGCTTCGTAAATTTACCATCAACCGATTTAAAGTAGGCTAACCTATCTAACAGGTCATTTTCAGGTAAACAATGATATTCCATATAGGCTAATTCCAGCTCAAATAATTCGTCAACTGATGCTAATAATTCTACTTCACCCCCAAAAATATTTTGCAAAAGTGAAGGCATGTTGTAAAATTCTCTATTTTTATCAATCATTTTATCATCATATCGTAATTATGTTTTCCAATGATATTTTTTTCCAATTTACCAAACAGCCAATTGCGGATAACTAGCAGTATAATAATACACCTACCACAATAACCGACCGGGCGGTGATTTCAACAAAAAAATATCATCACCTGCGCTTATTGTGGAGGAATTTCTGTTTTTTGGTTGCTTTTTTCACCCGAAATATCGAAAATATATTGTGGGGGACTTTAAAATGGCTGAATCGTGATTTTCCCTTGTGGTATAATGTATTGGCGACCGGAGGAATGAAATATATTCGAAAAATGAGATGCGGTGCTTCATGGAACGAGGGGCGGGAGAAAGTGAGATACATTAAAAAGGCAATATGAAGTACATACTGTGTTATTTTGATTCGAAGGCTACACGAATGTTCGTCGAGAAAAAAGACGAAAAAGGGGATACCTATGTAACGCTGTCTTCGCCGTACAATTTTGTTTTTCGCGACGAGATTGTAGCGCGGGTGGTCAATGCAGAGGACGAGGAAGATGCGCGGCAGAAGGCGGATAAAGGATATTCATATTGCAATATCATACCCTACAGGTCGGTAAAATCGGGAGAGGGGGTGTACTTCGACCAGTTTGCAAATGCGTATCGCGCTTCAGAATATGGTTTTGTGATTCTCGATGCAAATCAGGGAAAATTTAAAGTCGTGACGCCGCTTACCTTGAATAAAGATAAAACGAAAGCGCATTTCGTTATATTTCCCACAAAGTTTCTGAAAATTCCGTCGTATAAAGATATTGAGGAAATACTCCAGCGCAGGCAGATTATTTCGATTGTCGATAAATCGGAAATAGAGGAGAAACTCGCTTCAATTGACATCAACAATCCGAAAGTAACTCGACTGGAGGTCGCTCGCGGCAAAGAACCCGAAAACGGGTATGATGAATACTATATTCCGCTTTTAAGCATTGAGAAAAAGGCGGGAAAGGTTCTGCAAGACGGCAGAATGGATTTTAAGGAAGTCGGTTCCATCATAGAGGTAACAAGGGATCAGGAAATATTGCGGCGAATTCCAAAAGAGAAGCCCGTTGACGGATATACCATATTCGGGGAGAAAATTGAAGCGATTGTTGAAAACAGGGAAGGCTACCAGATTGGTGAAAACCTGGTCAAATCGCCTCATGACGAAAATATTTTCCTGTCAGCTATTAACGGGTGCTTGAATGTGGATGGAAAGAGGATAGGTGTTTCCCCCTATGCCATCATTCGCGGCAATATTGATTATGAATCGGGAAATATCGATTTCAATGGTTCTGTGCATGTGAAGGAATCGGTTCTGCCGGGGTTTTCCGTAAAAGCGCGCGGGAATATTGTGGTGGACGGTGTTGTCGACGATGCGATACTCGAAGCCGGGGGAGACATCACCGTGAAGCAGGGGATCACGGGGAAGGGCAACGGCAGAATCACCGCCGGCGGAAAAATAAAAACGAACTACATTCTCAATACGGTGCTGGAATCCGAGAAGGAGATTGAAGTCGAAGATTCGATTATCAACAGCACGGTTTTTTCTAACGACAAGGTGGTGGTATCCGCCAGACACGGGAAAATAATCGGAGGAAACATCACCGCGCGCCATGAAATCATAGTCAATACCGTTGGCAATCCACAGGGCACTCCTACCGTGCTGTATGTGGGGAAAAGCCTTCTGGTGGAAAGAGAGCTCATTGCCATAAAAAGGGAAATGGATGTGTACCGTGCCAATGTAGAAGAGACAATCCGGAAAATTAAAGCGAGTTTCGGGGAGAGTCTGTTTGAAAATCCAAAGGAGTTTGTCTCGAAGCTTCCGGCGGTTAAACAGAAAAACTGCCTTTTGCTTTTAAAAGACCTTACGGAAAACAATAAAAAACTTAAAGAGCTTGCGGAGAAGTGGAAAACCGCTGAAGAGAAAAACAAGTTTGAACGAGAACCTGTGGTTATAGTGACCGATACTGTATTTCCGGGCACCATTATTAATATCAAGAAGAGACGAAGGGAGATCGATCAGATTCTGAAAAATGTGAAGTTCTTCGAAAATCCCGCTGACAAACTCATCAGCTTCACTGCCGCAGTTTAGTGGATCTCCGGTGGCAGTTTAATTTTGTAGGTTAAGCTGCCGACCTCGTCCTTGCTTTTCCAGATTTTAGATGCTCCTTTATTCATGGAATCCCAGAAATGATCCCAACGATCTTCGAAATATACACATCGAAGCCAGATCATGGCATTGGCGTTTTTTACACACCATCGCATTCCCGCGTGCGTCATTCGACTGGCCACAATATATGTATGCGCGCTTTCAATGGCACCGCTTCCGATGTAATATCCTTTGGCCCGGAAAATGTCATATCTCATAGTCTCACGATTGCTTTTATAATAACCGCTCAAA
>DYLV01000235.1 GCA_020721925.1 Leptospira biflexa | reverse complement strand
CAGCGCCGATCCCGTGAAAGCTTCATCCTCGTCCTCATCGAAAATATTCTGCTTTACTTTTTCAATATCATTGAGAAAGAAATGAATTTCGAGGTTGAAGTTCTCATCCACCCACTGCTCAATTGCATGGCACTTCTTTCTGAAATTTGCAATTGCTTCTTCGCCGTATTTCGACTCATCCGCACACACCCAGAAATCCAGGTCGGACTGTTCCGTAAACGCGATGGTGCCGCCGCTTCCCATGAGCGCAAACATCTGAATAAATGTATCGCCTTTTTCCTGCGATGAAACGACTGCCTGGGGAAATCTGTTCCGAATAAAAGCAAGCCCCCTGCCCGTAGGAATATAGCCGTAAATGCCTTTTACTATGTTGTCGGAAGGAATATAGCCAGGAAGTGCAGGTTGATTGGTTGCAAGGATAAACGGTAGGGCCTCAAAAAGATCAATCAATTGCTGGTTGGTGAATGAAGAATACAGACGGGAAAGGCGCTCCGCGTTGTAGCGGTCGAAACGCGCCTTGAGAGTGGTTATCTGGCGTATAAGTGCTTCACGCTTGCTGCTATCCATTTATAATAAAACAACACATGTATATTTTATCATATCCTCTTGAAGGATTTAATTGCGAAAATTCCATCCTTCCTGGGTCAGAGTATATTGCACCGGAATATTGCGCAATACTTATTTCACTTCAGGCTGCTTTTCAAAAACGTTTGAAATATAGCTGCGATAATCTTTCAGCAAATCCACCTGTACCTGGCGCTTGAGCGGCTGTCTGTCTTTACCGGTGATGATGCGCACCCGGGGATTGAGTGGATATAACCTGTTCATTTCCTCTATAACTGCAACTTCTCCTGTCTCCAGACGTACAAGATCACCCGGTTTCAAGAAAAAGTTCCCTTCGTTAAGCGACATGCCCAGTGCTCTGATAAAATCCCTGAAGTCTGTGGGCAAAAAATGATGGTTTGTCTTATACGGAGCATACACCATATTGAGCATAAGCCGCAGGGCTTCGAAGCTCGAAAAAGTCCGCCCGTAGGGGCGCTCCGATACGAGGGCTGAATATACATCGCACAGGCTCATCAGGCGCACTTCCCGCGGTGTTTTCTGCATCATATGATCCATATCGAAACCGAATGGATATCCATTTCCATCTGAACGCTCGTGATGCAAAAGCACAATTCTTTTCTCAAGTTCCATAAAATGTGGATTGTTTTCCACCAATTTATAACCCACATGCGGATGCTCTTTGACTATGTCGAACTCTTCATCGCTGAGCTTTGCCTTGGCGAGAATATCTTTCGCAATTGATGTTTTGCCAATATCATGAAACAAACCTCCCATGCCCATTGCGACCTGCACATCCTTGCTAAAATCCAGCTTGCGTGCAAGAAGAGCACCTAAAACGGAAACATTCGTAGAATGCAGATAATCGTACTCATCGAGGCTTTTAAGCTTCATCAGCGGATTAAAGACTGCATCCTTGCGATCGGCAATTTCTTCAAGTACTCTCGACACGAGCCTGCGTGATGCATCCACCCTGCTTTTGCTGAGAAGTTGGGTGGAAGAAGATTTCAAATTCTCCCTGATGAAATCAAAAATCTCTTTCGCATTTTCGATGACCTCGCCCTGAAGCTTTGCCGACACAACATGATCGTGAACAAATCCTTTTCCCTCACGCGGTTTTTTTATTGCAGGATTATAGTACAGAAAGCGGATATTTTCACTGAGCAAATGTTTTTTCAATATTTCGGTGAATTCCTGATACGCTTCAAGCACAACATTTCCATACTCGTCTAAAAGGTCGTATGCATACTGAGCGCCCGATTTAATAAGTCGGATATCCATATGTACGAGATTTATATTCTGGTCCTGAATATTTTTGTTATCCTGCGACATCGCCAAAATGCTCCCCGGGAATCTAATACTTCATAAAAGATATTCCCGTTCAAATTTACTTCTGGTCGTGATAGTAAAAAAATTATTCAGCCGGGCGGTACTGAAAACCTGCTGAATAGATGGATTTAAATCTAAAAACACAAGACGGATTTTTTTACTCATGGCATTGTTGAGAAATTTCACCAGAGTGCCAATTGCCGAGGAATCAATGAACATGAGGTCGGCACAATCGATGGCGATTACAGCGGGTGTTTTGGCAACTTCATCCTCCCAAATTTTCTCCACCTTCTGAATGCTTTCAATATAAAATTCCCCTATGATATGCAGTATCACTATGTTATTTTTATCCTCAACTGTCACTTGAAGCATGAAGACTTCCCTCCAGATACATGAAATGGGGCAGAATAAGTGCTTTTCAACTTGCGATGCCGTCTATTGTAGCGTATCGGCAATACTATTTCAACCTTTTTTTCACTCCTTCATCCTTTCGTACAATCTTCACCATATCAAAGATGATTGATGCCTGATTTTTATATATACAAATATTATTTATCATTATTATTTAATTGGAAGTCTTTACATTTTCACAAAAAATAACTGCATAAAAAAATTCAAATACGAGAAAAATTTTTTTATGATTCGGCAAATTCAATCGTATTAATGAGTAGAAGGATATTTTTTTTTAGAGGAGGATACGATGAATATC
>DYLV01000234.1 GCA_020721925.1 Leptospira biflexa | reverse complement strand
AGTCCCGTCATCTTCGCCGTATGTTTCATTTTCGATAAACCCGTGGCAGCGGATCATTCAAAATTTGATCTTGGCCCCCCCGCCGCTGGTAATTTCCAAAGTCGTGGCGAAAATCGTTGAATCGTCCAAGCCCAAAATGCGTTATACGGCGGGGAGTGTCCTGCAAAAAGTGCAAACATGGCTGATTCGCCGGTTAGCTTCCGCCGAATTTTCGGTCGATGGGGCTGCTTCATTTTACGGCATGCCTAAACAATAAAACCAAAAAAAATTTCGTTTTTTTAATATTTTCACATCCCGAAAGTAATTATAACGCTTGGATCAAGATTTTAATGCATTTTTTTAACACCGAGGTCAACTCTTCAACAAGATATCCTTGGGCGGATAAAATGGGATGAAATTTGCGTTCGTATTTTTTTCGAATTGGGGGATTCAGGGATCGATCGAAAGGTTTCCATTTAGGATCTGTTTTCTTCTTGTTTTGTGCCACTCGGATGAGACGCCAATAATGCCAAGCATTATACACCATGCAACTCATGATCCATCTGGCATGTCGTCCGCATGCACTACGGCTATTCGTTTTAATATAGAATTGATACTTGATTGCTTTGAATCCGTTTTCAATCGCCCACCGTTCATGGTATTCTTTAACAAGCCGGGTGAATTCAGCTTCTTTTCCTTGAATCGAATCCCCTTCATACAAGGAGATCATGAAAAACATGAGCCGCTTGCATAGATTCGTTTTTCGGTCTTGCCATTCCTGAATACGATCATAAATTTGGCAACATTTTTTGTACAAATTTTTCTCTTCGAGATCCTTAAAGACCGTACGACGTTTTCCGATATAGGTAGGGGGTGAGATCTTGCGGGTACTGCTTCCCCTTTTTCCCTTCTTCCATTTATACTGCTGGATTTGCTCCAGATATTCGCAAAAATCTTGCTCGGCTTCTGCAAGCGATGCGGTTAATTCGGTGAGTTTCAGTTCAATGGTTTTAGCTTGTACATTCGCCCATTCCATGGTTTGTTGGGTATGACGATTTGGATATGCATCGAAAACCGCCACGGATGCTGTTGGAACGAGATGTTTCGTTCCTTTCTGGTTAGCAGGCAGCTTGGCCAATACGCTTTCGAGAAATTTTTCTTGATAAAAATCCAGGGAAATTTCGGTTTCTTCCACGATCGGTGACTTGGGATTGAGTAAAAAGGCCCATTTTATTTCCGTGCTTTCCCCCATTTTCATCGGAACCAAAAAACGGGGATTGTCTGTAAGAACTACATTGGGATTCCACAATCCATAACGGGAAAAAGCAAAACCTAACGCAGAATAAAACTCGCGATCCCCTTCAAACAGACGGACAGTTGTTCCCCTAGAGCGTTCCTCTTGGATAAGCCCCTGACATTGGGCGATCCAAAGCGGAAGATCTCGATCGCATCGGAGCGGGGTTATCACCGAAGCCTGTGTACTTGCAGCAATTAACGCTCCAGGATTTACATAATGCATTATTTCCTTGAAACCACGCCGATACGTGTCTTTTTGACCGCAATATCCCCATGGGGTGTATTGGTTATGATATTTTCCGCGATAAATTATATCGCTGGGATCGATAGCGACCATTATATCGCGACTCCATAACCCTTCCTTTCTCAATTTGCCTTCAATCTGATCTACTTGGGAGGAAAGCAGGCGATCTGCATCGTGTTTTGGATATGAAGTAAGATCATTATTCAATGTCGTTGCGGAGACGCTGAAAAGGGATGCTCCCTGATCCGCTTTGTACGTAGAAATAATTGTTTCTAGTACCGTCATAGGGTTTGTTTTATCAAGTAATATTGCGTTAATGAATGCATAGAGAATTTGACCGATCAATTCAAGCCAAATTTGGGCTGTCTCGGGGCTTTCTTTAGCCATCATCTGAATAAGTAATGCTGCAATTTCTTTTTCAATGGTTTCGGGATGATGATGGGGGTTCTTTTTTTTGGTGCGGCGTTGGGTTAAGAAGCTCCGAAGACAATCTGAAGCTTTATGAAGATCGATGGTAAAGATCTCCTTGAGGGGTGTTCTGTTTGATCTCTGTCTTGGTCGACATGATTAAATGGAATTCTTCCTCCCTTTTGAGATTAAGTTCCGAAGTTGCATCCTAATTCTCAGCAAAATCCGCGGTCGAGCAAGTTCGCATCGTTCAAACTTGATGCCCATTTTCAAAATCCCGTTTCTCGAATAAATCCCCGTAAATGCCCGAGGATGCGATGAAATATGAGCAGTAAAGGGAAAAAACTTGATTAATGTCGCCTTCCAGCTTACGATTAATCATTTTTTATATGTGATTTCTTTCGTTTGGATAAACTTATAAAATAAAGCAATCCGCATTTATCTCGAATCGTAATGAATGGTGCAACTCTGCGGATTGAAAATCTCACCGTGCAAGTGGGCGATAGTAAAATTTTAGAAGATTTTTCGCTCAATATCGCGCCGGGTGAAGTGCATGTTTTACTCGGCCCGAACGGGGCGGGAAAAACCACCTTAATAAAAACATTACTGGGCTTCCGGAATTATCACGTTCTGAGCGGAAAAATTTATTTCAAAGGCGAAGATATCACGAATTTACCCACAAACGAAC
>DYLV01000046.1 GCA_020721925.1 Leptospira biflexa | reverse complement strand
ATGATTTCTTCTACATCAAAACTGCTACTTATTGCGATTTTCGAACCTATCAGCGCAGAAGCAAACAGATCCGATGAAAGCCCGTAAACATGACTGAACGGCAGATGTGAATGTCGCACATCGCCGGGGGTGATATTGAACAACTCTGAAAGGGGCACCTGAGCAATAAAATTTCCATGCGAAAGCATCGCTGCCTTGGGGATACCCATTGTTCCTGCAGTATACACAAGGGCGGCAATATCGTCCCTTTTGGTATCCTGAATTCTTTTCAGCACTTCATCAAGCCTTTTCGATTGCCTTCCAATCTGCAGTAACGTTTCATAGGTAATGGCCCCGGGATCCTGGGCCTGCAGAGGTGTATTCACGATTATCTTTCTCAGCGGGGATTTTATCCTGCCGATAAGCGGAATAGCTTTCTGGTATTGCCCCAACCCGCCTACAAACATGAATTTCGGCTCGCAATGAGTAACCAGATACCAGACCAAATCCGAAGTAAGCGTCGGATACACCGGCACATACACCGCTCCAATTGAGAGAATTGCAAAAATTTCAACCGCATGTCGCAATGAATTAGGCGCATACACAGCCACAAAATCGCCTTTCCCCACGCCGAGTTCAAGTAGGCCTGCGGCGATGTATATCTGCTCTTCAATAAATTCACCCGACTTTGTCGGGACAAAATTCCTTGAAGGAAAACCGTTTTTTTCCTTGGAAAAAAAAGTCGTGCGATCCCAAAGTTTCCTGTACGTGGTAAGCTCAATGCCGACGATCGATTCCTGATTGAATTCAATTCCGCTCAGAAGTGATTTAATGTCCGCCATCTTCCTGCTCCATCAACACCGCTCATATTTCTTCATCACAGCCGTTGCAAAAAAAATTCCTTACGCGATCCTGTAGAAATCCCGGTCGACGGCATCATATATTTTATATCGAACGAAAATTTCGTACAGATCCGGGTCAATTTTTCTTCCCTTTGCTTCGTCGGCGAGTATTTTTAACGCCATCTCTTTCGATAGTGCTTTCTTATAGGGTCTGTCGGATGCGGTAAGTGCGTCGTAAATATCGGCAATCGCCATCATCCGGGCCTGGAGAGGAATCTCGTCGTCTTTTAAACCAGACGGATATCCGCTCCCATCGAGTTTCTCGTGATGTTTTAACGCGATTTCGGGAATGTTTTTAAATTCAGGCGGCCAGGGTATTTTACTCACAAAATTATACGTGTGCACCACATGACTCTCAATCTCTTTCCTTTCCTCTTCGTTCAGGCTTCCCCGACGAATCGACAGATTTCTCTTTGTTATATCATCAATTATCTCTATTATATTCCCTTCAATATCCTTGCATAACACGTCGTTGATTTCTTCTATCATTTCCTTCAGGGCTGTTTCCGGATCCATATCTGTCACGGTGGGCTCGTTAAGTTTGTATACGAGCTCTTTTATTCTGCGTATCGATTCGAGCTTTTCCATATTCGCCTCACCATTCGACGCGGCAATCCCCTCGCTCGCAATCGCATTTTTCACCTCCGGATTACCACCGAGCAATGCCTGTAATTCAACAAAGCGATATAAATAATTAATTTTAATAATGAGATTCTCGAAATCCTTCGGATACAATTTTTTTCCTTTCATGAATACCGCAAGATCAATATACACTTTCCCGAAATCATGCAGAAGCGCTGCATACTCAAGTTCTTTTATTTCTGTCTCCGAAAAATACATATCTTTAAAAATTCCTTCTGTCGCACTATTGACGGCGTATGCCATGTGCTTGCACAGCTCCGCCACGCGAAAGGAATGACCGGAAGTCGCTTTATCGCGTGATTCTATGGCATGTACCGATGCTTTCACAAATTCCTCAAACTGCGTTTCAATCTGCCTGATCATACGGTTGTTTTCGAGCGCGATGGCCGCCTGGCTTGCAACCGCTTCCATCAACGCCTCATATCGCTGATCGAATGGAACTACTTTTGTTTCAAAATCATCGGGGCTTTGAAGCTTTATTTCAAATGCTTCATTTCCAGTAATTCCTCTTTCAGAATTCATGTCTTCTTTACTGTTTAAAAGCTGAATAACGCCGATGATTTCATCTATATGGTTCCGCATCGGCACGGCAAGCATCGTCTTTGACCGATAGTTATGCTGTATGTCGATTGATTTATTGAACGAGAAGGGCGCGTTCTCCGGAAGCCGATACATATCTTCAACATTGAGCACCTCACCCGTAAGCGCAACATATCCCGCGATAGATTTTTTATTGAGGGGCATGACGAATTCTTCTATTGGAATATCTTTCGAGAAAGTGTGTGAATACTTAAAACGGAGTTGCTTTTCCCCTTTAACATTTTCCTCAATAAGATAAATGCTTCCGGCATCTGCCCCTGTTATCTTTTTGCTGAGCAATAAAATTGTCCGGAGAAGCTTGTCTGGATCTTTCTCGGCAGAAAGAGATTTCCCAATGTTTATGAGATCTTCCTGGTCGCGCTTCATGTCCACAAGCTTTTCAAGGAATTCATTATTATTAATTACGGATACCTGCTGCTCAAGGAAAGAAAATCCCCTTTGAATGATAAATTGTAGTTCTTCTTCCATTATAGATGAAGTCCTGCAATCAACAATAAAAGAGATGTCTTCGTCAACCAGCATCTGATATGTAAAGTCAGAATCCAGAATCACTGCATTCCATAACAACGCGTTGTTTCGCAGAACACTTCTTTTAACAACATTATACTCATCGAAGTTTACAAAGACAAGAACCAACAGCTGCATTTCATAATCGCGCTCCTGTATTCCGCACAGGAAACCGGCAACATCATCAGTGATAATAGCGTCCACACTCCCTTTCAAAGGATACGGCAACAACTCAAGAGTAGATTTTGAAATGATAATCTTTTTCATACTATATCATCCACCCATAAGATACCATACTACGGGCTGGATTGCAACTTCATTTTCCCTATTGTCCTATAAAATTCCTTTTTGCCCGGCTACCGTCTGGCCCTTTTTCGCGATGACAGAAATCCCCTGACGGTTTCGAAATCACCAATGGAATGTGCAATACAGTATTCCGGAAGAGCGAATCCGTTCTCAACAATTTTTTGAATATCAACCGTATGTCCGCTGAGATATCGAAGCGATCCGCCTGCACGCATAAGAATGGGAATTACACCACCCCAATCCCACAGGTACGAACTGCCGATATAGGCAATTGTTCTTGTCTTCGCATTATCCGCAACAAGGCATCCATGAAGCGCCGTTGACCCCAGATTGCGTACTTTGCCGGGAAATGTAACATGAAACGCGCGGAAGATTTCCGCAGTGACAAACAGGTTCGATTCAGAATCGATTTCCATCCTGCGTTCTGTTATAATTGGAATGTCATTTCGATACGCTGCAAAATCATCATTGTAATAAAACAGGCCGCTTGATGGGCTATACACAAATCCGTACTTCGGGATAAACCCGGAAAAAAAACCCACGGATATGCTCCAGGTGGGAAGTCCCATAGAATATACCGCCGTACCATCAAGAGGATCAATAACCGCAAGCGGGGTATCTTCCCGTATATCCGTGAAATTTGTTTCCTGCCGCTCTTCATGGATGAATTTCATTTCAGGAAACCTGCGTGCGATTTCACTCATCAGCATCTCCTGAACTTCAGTGTCCGCCTGCGTTATGATGGTTGAATCATCTTTTCTCCTGACGTGCACGCCTTGCTTCTGTATGGTTGCACACAGCGCCCCCGCTTCATTCATTAATCCCTTTATATACTCAATATCGTTTTGTGAAAAATTCAGTGTCATTCATACCGCCATAAGAGAATTTCTACTAAAATCTCTTCATTTACCATGCCCTTCTTTTAATTCCATTCACTACAAGATATACCTTTTTTACACCGGGAATATTTTCTATTATTGTTTTTTCCAGAGACCTGGCAAATGCTTCATACGATCCGGGTATCGGGGTGATTTTTCCTTTTGCATTTTCAAAATCGATATCTATCACGCAACTATCATCTGTCACCCACGCACGACGGACATAGGTCTTTACGGGAACTATGGCAGCAGTATTGTCGAACATTGATCCCCTAACAACCGCCCTGTACAGCATCGCGGCGTAGACTTCCCTCTCATGGGGAACTCGAACCTGTCTTGTCTCTTTCAGGATTGTTTTAGCCTCCCTATCGGGAACATACACAAAAACCGGAGTGCGAAAATCAAGCTCTGGAAGCGCAGGAAAGATATTGAAAATATTTTTATCCGCCAGATAACAGAACATCAGATAATCCGCAAGTAAAACCAAAGAAATACACAACACGAAAAACCTGGAGCGCTCCCGATATGTCATCATACGATATTTTGATCGATAAGTTTCTATCGCCGCAGTGATCCTGTCACTCGTGGTTGCAATAACTTTCATTTCGCAATGACCTCCACATAAGAAAATCTCGTCTTCGTAGCATTATTATGCGTTGCTCCCATTATTACGCACCGTAAATGTCATCCCGATTGTTGTCACCCTTTTTTTCTTCAATACTTCATCTATATCACTCATGAGAATGCCGTGAATTCGAATCGACAATGCCTTTTACGGTATTATTGTATTCCCTGATAAAATTCATTATTCCCCGGCCGATCCCCTCGGCAATTTTCCTTTGATAATTCCGATCGCGAAGTGATTTTGCTTCCCGCGAGTTTGAGATATATCCTATCTCCACAAGCACCGCCGGCATGAGTGAGCCGCGCAACACGTAGAAATCCGCTTTTTTCACTCCCCTCGATTTTGATTCATCAACCTCTTCTCTGAGATATCGTTGAATTTGATGCGCCAGCATGGAGCTTTCCTTCTGAATCTGCGTATTCAGCATGAGCGCTTCCACATATTCCACATCATCATATTTCTTCCTGTGGTTAGTGGTTTCCATCACTATTACATTATTCTCAATCGTTGAGGTTGCTCTTGCTTCTTCATTGGTAGGATTCGGAGAAAGGAAATATGTTTCAAATCCTGAAATTTTCGGAGAAAGCGACGCATTCACATGAATGCTCACGAAAATTCCGTTTTTATCCCCCGTCAGCATTCGGTTCGCAATTTCCGTCCTCTTTGATAGCTCGACGAACCGATCGCCTGTGCGCGTCATCTTCGGCACAATTCCTCGAATATTCTTTTTCAAAAAATCAAAAAGATATCGGGAAACTGCAAGGGTTATTTTCTTCTCATAAATCCCATGCCCAATAGCGCCCGGATCTTTGCCTCCGTGTCCAGGATCAATCACGATAAACGAAATTGCTCCACCGCTTGCTTTCAGTTCATCATGCATTTTGTCAATTCCCGCACCAGGCTCGTGCGTTCTTTCCGCCTTATTAAACAATATATAATTCCCTTCTCGGAAAACGTGTAATTCCGGGAACAGATTTCGTGAAAACTCAAGCGCCATTGCACAAGGCATAAGCACTTCACCGTTTTTCCTCACAACTGGATGCCTATCACGCACAAGGCTACCGTTTATCAATGCCACCGAATAGCCTATCTGATATATTCCGAAAGCGGTTTTTCGGTACAGTTTGCCCCTCTGGGTAATGATATCAAAAGAATTATCTATTTTCATTGTGTTGACTAACTCATACATCGAAACATACTTCGCCGATTTCCAATTTATAATTTCAACACGCCCCTGTTGCTCCGCTCTCACAGCACACACAAGCCCCAATAAAAGCATACACCACGCGGTTCGATAAAATACAATTCGCCGTTTAATCGCTCTTACCTCTTCTTTCCATCATACAGATATATAAAGCCATCATTCTTCCAAACTACACTTCAGCTATCAGTCAAGATTAATTCTCGTGCAATAGATGTTGCATTATTCGACATACCGTTTAATTGGCGCTGTGCATGCGTATGTACAAACAGAAAGCTCATTGTTTTTCTCGGTTTTAAAAAAAGTGCTAATACAAAAATTTTTTATGCCGAAATACAGAATAAGGAAAATTATCGAAAAAAATCAAAAAGGAGTGAAAATGATATAAAATACATTCATATTGCTAAATAAACTCATAAAATCACCAATATTCCGGAATATTATCCTTCAACTCTCCGATATAAAAATTCGATAATTGACTCGTAAGCCAGAATCTCGGTTCATTCATAGTTCTTTGAAAACTTCATCCGGATCAATGCTGAAACCATTCTTTCCGGCTTCATAAAGCGAGTTTGAACGGTTGCAGCATTTCAAGGGTATTCCCTGAGAAAAAAAGCGCAACCTGGTATCAAAGCCTGATAGGGAGATCAGGCGCAAAAAAACAAAGGAGTGTTGACTATGATAATCAATCACAACATGAGCGCGATAAACGCAAACAGAGCGCTCAAATTCAAGCACTGGGATGTAAACAGGTCTATGGAGCAGCTTTCATCGGGTGTGCGGATTAACCGCGCCGGTGACGACGCTTCCGGTCTGGCAGTTTCCGAAAAGATGAGATCTCAGATTCAGGGTCTCAGGCAGGCGGAACGCAATACCGAAGACGGTATGTCCTTAGTGCAGACGGCTGAAGGGTATCTCAATCAGACCGCTGCGATTTTGCAGAGAATCAGGGTTCTTGCGGTTCAATCATCGAATGGCATTTACACCCAACTAGATAGACAGCTTATCCAGGTGGAAGTATCCGCCCTTATCGACGAAGTCGACCGCATCGCCTCGCAGGCTGAATTCAACAAATTCAAGCTCCTCCTTGGCGATTTCGCCCGCATGAACGCCCGCGCAAGTATGTGGTTCCATATGGGTGCCAATATGCATCAGAGGGAGCGCATCTACATCCAGACGATGACTTCCATGGGACTCGGGCTCAAGGAACGGACCGGCAGATTCCTTGCGAACCTTAGCACCGCCGAACTCGCCAATCGTTCCATCGGAATTATTGACGACGCGCTGCATAAGATCAGCAAGCAAAGAGCAGACCTCGGCGCCTACTATAACAGGCTCGAGCATGCTGCGCGCGGTCTCATGAACGCTTTCGAAAACCTCCAGGCTTCCGAAAGCCGCATTAGAGATGCCGATATGGCCGAAACATTGGTAGATCTGACCAAAGATCAGATTCTGGTACAAAGTGGTACTGCAATGCTGGCTCAGGCCAATATGAAAACGAGGACAATTTTAACTCTCCTCGGAACATAATAAAGACACAATTGCACCATAGGGAATACCGACAGCCAACCGCAAACCCGCTCTTTCGAGCGGGTTTTTCATTTTTCATTCCAATCATTTCAACACGATTTCTTCTTCGATACGATAACACGGTCCCTTCGGCGTAAGCGTAGAGGAATAGAGTGCCAGCCGAACAAAACGCGATTCAGCAAAGAAAATCTGCTCCCGATCGCGAATAAACTGGACCACTGCCGAGGTGAGCTTCATCCCTTTTTTAACCCTCGCAAGCGTCAGATGAGGCGTAAAAGCCCTCTTTTCGCGGGGAAAGCCAAAACCTCCAGTAAAGCTTTCAACGTATTCAAATATATTCTTTAAACTATCGCTCTGTGAATGAATGCCAGACCAGATCACATTCGCATGAAGAAGCTCGGGAAATGCTCCAAGCCCCTTGAGCGAATATCGTATTTCCTCTCTGGGTTTAAAAATCTGATTAAATGATTTTTTTATATCCTCGTAAAGTCCTGTTCTGCATTCACCCAAAAACTTCAAAGTAATATGATAATCATCAGGGGGGACGACTTTCATAATATTCGTATGGTTGACTAAAAAGGTGTAAACAGGTGTTAAAGTTTTTCGTACTTCCGGTTCAATATCAAGCGCAATAAAAAGTCTCATCTCTTCTGTCCTCTATCGCCCCCGGCACAACCACATGGCCTTTCTCGTATTCCGGTGCAATTTTCTTAAAACCATCCGGATTAAAATTTGCCTCACCCGTATCCTGTCTGAAAACATTTCGTATCTCAATAATATGTGCTGCAGGCTCCACGTCTGCAATATCTATTTCATTAATCTTTGCAAAATAATGTACAATATGCGCCAGCTGCCCATAGAATTCTTCTTTTTCAGCTTCATTCAATCTAAGTCGGGCAAGATCGGCCACTTTTGATAGCATATCCCTGTCAATCGACATTATAGTGTATTATTCCTTATCTCCTTTCCTGGTAAAAAATTTACCTTTCGTGCGATATTCCTTCCTCTCAAACGGAAAATCAATTGTTTTTTCCTCACCGGTAGCTTCATTCTTTACTGTGACCACAAGGCTGAACATTCTATGCTGGACAGGAATCCAGTCAAAAACCGCTATTCTAATAAGCGTCTCTCCCGGCGCTATTGACGGAAGAGAATAACCAATCACGTCTTTCTCATACTCCATCTCGAGGAAGCACCACTTATCGCCGATATATCTTTTGTTTTCAACAACCTTTTTTAAATCAATTGACGCATAGACCGGTGAAGCGCACCTACGCAATATTTCTTCCTTCTGAAGTTCATGAGCCTCTTTCTGTCCATACCGAAGGGCGACACTCGAAATCGAAAGGGAAGATTTCCCTACATTGGAGAGCACTATGTGAAAAAAATTGAGCCCCGGCAGCCGTATTTCATCAGATCCGTGTTTTTTCTGATACTGGTTCATCGATAAAAGTTTCGCCCAATCCGCCTCCGAGAGCTTTGAAGCGGCAATATCGAAATCCCGCTGTCGTACCAGCGCGCACGCGCGCCCTTTGCCGATTTCAATATCGAACCTTTCAACAGGCTGAGTACTTCTTGCCATTCCGTATTTTTTTGAACATCCCCATGAACAGATCATCAGGGAAGATATGAGCGCCATGATGATTATTCGAAAAATAGAGGATAGTTTATTCTTTATCTTGCGATACATTCCTTTTAATTCGATAATCGGAAGTTCATCGCGTTTTTTAATGATTGCGTTATGAACTGTTTTTGAAATCATCTCCCACAGCATGCTTTTATCCGGACAATATGTGAAAAAATCCAGGTTTATCTGAAACGCCCCCTTGTACTTTCTTCCTCCACCAGTGGCTGTAATTTCTTTAATAAAAAAATCCATGTTGAAATTTCCGTCCCTACTTCGCACCGATACATCCAGGGTATATCCATTCCCCCCTTTTTTTTCCACAATTGCGAATACTGCCACCGTTGAAATTTGTTCCGATCCAAGAAGATAATCTGCGGTGATGGCAATGCTATCGCGATCTTTTTCCCCAATATATCCAACCCCTGCGATCAGCCAGTCCCTGTACACTGCTTTCTGGCGGCTTGCCTTCTCCAAAACCGCCAGGGTTACTTCGGAAATAGGGATGCCGATTATTTCATCAACAAGTTTCCTGTCCGCATACAAAGCAAGATACGAGAGCGCGGCAAAATCAAGCTCCCCGGCGTGGAGAGTTTTATCTGTATCGGTCTGAATGCCAAGTACGAGCAGGCTTCCGGTTTTCAAAAGCACCTCGTCATATCCCGTTTTGTTAAATTCCTTGAACGCGAGCGCAATGATTGTGCTTGTTGAACCGGCATCCTCATCAATATACCGCACATCCGCGTGAATATGCTGCTTTACTGGTTCATGATGATCAAGGTGAAGCACACAGGGAATATTCCCCGTAAGACCAGGAATCTCAGCAGATTGATAATCAACGACAGCATAGGCATCATACGAGGTAAGCCTCTCTGTATTTTTCTCAATTTTCAACGGCACACGAAATTTTTTTATGATATCCCTGTTTTGTGCAAGCGAAGGTTCCATTGAAGCGATGATATCGGCTTTTATGCTCAACATTTCGCATAACATTTTCACCACAAGCGCTGACGCGAGCGCATCAGGATCGGGAGACCCTTTAATATACACAAGCACTGAACCATAGCGGCGCAGCGCTGCGATTATCTCGCCCAGCAACTCTCTGTACGGTATATTTTTCATGATTACGTCGCTTCAATTCCGATGATGAGAATGTCATCTTCGATGTTTTCTTTCCCTGCAAATGCACTTACCTCTTCCAACACCGCATCAAGCGCTTCGCTCAAGCTTCGCCGACGTGCCCGCTGAAAAAGAGCAATAAGATCATCTTCAAACCCCACCATTTTTTTTTCATCATTTTCAGCCTCGGGTATGCCATCGGTGAAAATAAAAAGCATGTCTCCTTTTTGCATCCGCAACTCTTTCTTTCGATAACTCGCTCCTTCAATCATTCCGATTACTGTTCCGGACGATTTCACCAGTTCAAAGGAATTCTGCTGGGCCTTGTACAATACCTGTGGAGGATGTCCACCGTTGGCAAGTTCAATGAACACTGCATCGTCCTCAATCCGAAAGACCGCATACACCCCCGTAATAAAAAATTGCTGCATCTCTTTAATAAGCATAATATTCAGCATATCAAGATACTTCTCGGGATCATCGCCGAATTTACCGGAGATTCTATCGGTGATTGATTTTACCAGACTTAAAAAAAGCGCCGCCGCCACTCCGTGCCCGGCCACATCGCACTGCAAAATTCCGAATACCTTATCGCTCTTTTCCACAAAAGTGAAATAATCGCCTCCGACTTTATCGAGCGGCTGATAGCGATAATCAATATTCAATCCCTTCACCCCTGGAACTTTATCCGGAAGAAATGAGCGCTGAATGATCTGCGCAAGTTTCAAATCCTTTTCCATAATCTCATTGCGAATGCGGAGTTGACGTTCTCTTTCCCTCAGCGCTTCCTCTGTCAGTTTGCGCTGCGTGATGTCTTCTTTCACCGCGATGAAATGCGTTATGTTTCCTTTAAAATCGAATATTGGAGAAATCGAGGCAAATTCCCAGTAGTCCTCCCCGTTTTTCTTTTTATTGTGGAACTCCCCTCTCCATTCATTTCCAGAAAGAATGGTTTCCCATAATTGCTGGTAAAATTCCTTTCCTTGAGAACCTGATTTTAAAATCCTCGGATTTTTCCCAATCGCTTCCTCGAAACTATAGCCGGTTAACGTAACAAACTTTGGATTCACATACTCAATCGATCCATTTCTATCGGTAATGACGATGGTTGAAGGACTTTGCTCAACAGCACGATACAACTTTTTCAACTCCAACTCCGTTTTTTTCGAATTCGTGATGTCCATCAAAAATCCGTTTAGATACTGAATGTCGCTCTTCTCATCGATCACCGTAGTCATGGAATTCAACACCCAGCATATTGTTCCATTTTTGTGTACAATTCGATGTTCAATACGCCCTTCGCCTTTATTCTGGATGATTTCATTGACGAATTGTTTTACTATTTCCCTGTCTTCCTCATGAATTATGCGGAACCACAGGTATTCATCGTTTTCAAATTCTTTTACTTCATAGCCCGTAACTTTTTTACAGCTTTTCGAATGGAAGGTATGAACTGGTGTATTGTTTTCAAATTTTACACTATAAAAATATTCATGAATATTTTCTAAAAGATTAACAGAATAATGCTCCGAATTGAAATGCTGTATATCCATAATTCCCGGCTTGCTATTTCTCCAAATTTAGGTGCTCAATCTTCACTTCCAGCTCGGATTCCATCGCCTGTTTGACGGCAAATATCACGCTTTTCTGTGAATACATATCCCGCAGGCAAATCGGACGCGTGAAATGTTCGCCTGGTGGAAAAATCGCCAGAAATGGAATTGAACGGCTGCCCAGTTTAGCCATCAGCGCTTCCGCCTCGGGATTCCCTCGCGTGATGTCCGCCATTAAAAGCTCTGCGTCAGATTCCTGTAGAACCTCCATCACTTTTTTTGTATAGAGCGATGTTCTCTCAACAAGCCTGCAGTTAGGACACCAGTCCGCGGTAAACTGCACAATCGATATCTTTCCCAACTCGCTGTTTTGCACAATTTTTTCGAGGGTGAATTGCCGCGAAGTTGCCTCATAATCATCAATTGAGGTGCTCCATGGTATTTTAAATGCCACCACGTATCCGGTTAACACAATGACCGCAGCAACAGCCAGTGATACATATCGTATGATTTTTGCGTTCAATGGTGAACCAAATTTCCCATACTGCCCGCATGCGACCAGCACAAACAACAAAAACCAGAGCATCGGAATGATATCGCGTGTTTCCATAATTCCAAGAAGATAGATCGCTGTTGCAAGAAGAAGCAAACCCATTATTCTTTCAAATATGATTGTCCATTCGCCTGGTTTTGGAATAAATCGCATTAGCGAAGGCCACGCTGCAAGAATAAGATATGGCAAAGCCATTCCGGTTCCGATGCACACAAATATCGTGAATATGACTAAAGGCGGTTGCATCATCGTCCATGCGAGCGTTCCTCCCAGGAAAGGCCCGCTGCAGGGAGTTGCAAGAAACGTCGCCAGTACTCCTTTCCCGAAAGAATCGAGAAATATATTTTTTGTTTTATTCCATACATTTGTCGAAGAAACCGACGGCGTGATGGTATATACATCGAACATTGACAGTGCGAAGGCGAACACAAGGGTCGTCATCACCATGAGAAATTCCTTCTTCTTGAAAAGCTCACCCCAGCCGTAACCAAAAAACGCGGCAATTGCGGCAAGCGCAAGAAACACCGCCATGATACCCAGAGAGAAGAAGACGCCGGAGAGGAATATTTTTTTTCTATCCTCACCACCTAGCGAAACAAAGCTCATCACCTTAAGGCTCACGACCGGCAGCACGCAGGGCATGAAATTTAATATGAATCCTGCAAGAATGCCGAATACAATCGCGTGGATGATATTCCCCACAGATATTGTATCCACATAGCGCGGCTGAAAACTGTAGGGGATTGTTATTTCCCTTGTGCTTGAACTCACGCTTCCTTCGCTATTCTTTCCATCGCTTGTAGATGCTTTCGCTGATCTGTACAGTGTTAAAATTTCTGGCGGAAGAGAGGGAGCAGTGCCATCAAAAGGGAGGATTGCAATTTTTTTATGAATAATCTTTTCAACAGGCATACAGCTTCCTTCCCCGCAAACCAATGCATCAACACTCATATCGAAAGCCGCTTCCCCAATTTTGGCTTCTTTTTTTACCTTCACAGGGAGAAAAAAGAATACTTCGCCCTCATAAATCCATACATGCCCTTTATCGCCGGGCTCAAAATATTTTTTCGCCTCTGGATAATAACGCACACTGCCAATTTCAATCCCTGCGGGAAGATTTCGAACAGAAATTGTCGTCGGCTTGCCAGTGCCAGGTCCAACGGGATTGCCATAAATATGATATCCCTTCGGAATTGTAATTTTGATTGCGGCGATACCCTCCCCACCCGCAGGTATTTCAAGCACTGCTGGTTCAACGTTGACCCGACACCCTTCAAAGGCGTACACGTCATCGACAAAAAACAATAAATGCGTTGCTATTGCAAAAGCAAATATAAAACAATTATTACACATAACTTATCCCATATAAATTATTAATCCAAATTCTTCATTGACGTTTTTTAAAAAATACCACACTGTGCCGGGGTGTCAAACTTTTTATTATATTCAATCATGGATGGGCATACTCTTACAAATCCACACAAAACGCCCCGATGCATACGCTGCGGCAAATGCTGTTTGGCGAATATGCCTGCAATGGTGTACCAAATTGAAGATGAAGATCGATTGCGATGGATATCTGAAGACAGATATGACATCCTGCACATTCTGGAAAATGAAAGTCCCGTATGGGCGGGCGATCATCTCATTTCATCGAAAACGGGCAAGCCACTTCATTCATGCCCTTTTTTACGCTGGGAATCCGGGATTTCAACATGTGTTATCTATGAAACCAGGCCGATTGTATGTAGAAATTTCATCCCCGGCTCGTCTGAATTATGCCCCCTTTTTAAAAAATGACTTTACGAACATGCAGACTCATTTACAGTGCCGCTCGGTTATTCATTAGTGCTAAAAAGCGAAAACGAACCGGAAAAAAGTCATGCAGCAAAACAATCTAAGCGGCGCCACTTTCAAACTCATCGGTGCAAATATTTTATTTTTCTTTTTTCAGATACTTGCAGGCAATCAGGGTCCCATCCTTGAATATTTCGCTCTCACACCCGCACTGGTGACGTCCAAATTTTATATCTGGCAGCTTGCATCATATATGTTTCTTCACGGCAATTTCGCACATATATTTTTCAATATGTATGCCCTTCTCATCTTCGGCGTGCCAATTGAACAGGAATGGGGAACAAAACGTTTTTTGCTGTATTATTTCTTCACAGGAATCGGCGCAGGATTGACCATCTTCGCCATTAATTTTTTCTTTCCCGGCCCGGGTTATTTTTTCCCCACCATTGGCGCTTCCGGTGCGGTGTTCGGACTTTTACTCGCATTCGGCTTTCTCTATCCCAACGCAGAGCTTTTGCTATTCTTTTTCATTCCCATCAAAGCAAAATATCTTGTTGTACTCTACGGAGCGCTTGAACTTTTTCTTGAACTCTCGGGAGGCCCTGGCAATGTATCCCACATAGGACATCTGGGAGGTTTATTTTTCGGCATTGTCTATTTCATTTTTTTCCGAAAACATGCGCTTTCCTTCAGAACAAAAGTTTTGCGCACAAAAATAATAAAAAACATTGCGGAACACCAGCAGAGGATGCAAAATCACTCAGACAAAGTTTTCGAAAAGAATACCGAATTTAAAATTAATATCCTTAAAAAATTACAACAAAACGGCCCGGATTCCTTAAGCGACGACGAAGTTCAGTTTGTCCGAATCATGCAGATTATGAAAGATGAAATAGAAAGCAATCTGTGCCCCGACTCAGATTTTATTGAAGAAGACCCACACTGCACGAATTGTGAAAACTTCGATGCATGCTTCTTACGAAGGGTGAAAAGATATGTTAGCAGTTCTGAACGATGAAATGTATGGGCACTTCAAAAAACCGCTTTCATCATTATAAATCGCACAAAAGAAAGCGGTTTTTACCTAAAAATGTGCACACAAAGGAATATCAATTTAAACAGTGATAAAATTTCCCTTATTCTTGCCTTCTCTCATTCATGGACAAATGATTGCATGTTGCGTTTTTGAGAGTGCCTTTGTGTAGTGCACCGCGTGTTTTCACCCTTGGAACTAACACTATTTTCCCAATTATCGCATCTGGTTTTCGGCAATTGTAATCTTTTCCCCAATGTTTTTTGCTTGCGAAATTTATTAGATTCAATATTTTACTTCGATATTTTTTCCAAGGAGATGGGTATGTCTATCATTGCCATGATCTTCACTGTTTTAGGTCTCTGCCTCTTTGAAACAGTCAGCAGTATTGACAATGCCATTATCAATGCAGAAGTGCTCACCACCATGTCGGAGAGAGCGCGAAAGTGGTTTCTCATCTGGGGCATTATCATCGCAGTCTTCCTTGTCCGGGGGCTTCTGCCCTGGTTCATCGTCTGGGCGGCAACTCCAGGTTTAGGCCCCGTTGAATCCCTTACAGCCACATTTTCAAGCGATCCACAGGTCACCTCTGCCATCCAGCAATCGACTCCCATGCTCCTCATTGCCGGGGGAACATTTCTCATCTTTCTTTTCTTCCACTGGCTCTTTTTAGAACACAAAAACTATGGGCTCTTCATAGAGCCGTTCTTCGTAAAGCGCGGCGTCTGGTTTTTCGCTCTTGTATCGATCCTTCTCACTGTCATAGTCTGGTACGCTCTGAAGATCGAGAAGATGATGGCCTTTGCCGCGGTTTTAGGCTCAACAGCGTTTTTCATCACCCATGGATTTAAGCAGAACGCCGAAGAAAGCGAGCGCGAACTGGTGAACAGGAAGATGACCGACATAAGCAAGATTCTTTATCTCGAGGTTATCGATATGACATTTTCCATCGACGGAATCCTCGGGGCATTCGCCTTCACCCTTTCGGTGCCTCTCATCCTTATTGGGAACGGCCTCGGCGCCATCGTGGTACGGCAGCTCACCATCGGCAATATCGAGCGTGTGAAGAAATACCGGTACCTGAAAAACGGCGCAATGTACTCAATCCTTGTCCTGGGATGTGTCATGCTGGCAGACAGTTTCGGTATCCACATTCCTTTCTGGGTTTCACCACTGAGCACCTTCATGATAATAGGATTTTTCTTTATAAAATCCGTAAAGTAGAGCAGACCGGAGATAAGAAATCTTTTTTTAAAGTATGTGCATATATTGTAACCCTCTCAACTTCACAGGGTGTTCATATCATCCATAACAGCCTTAATGGATACACGCGATATAAAAAATAGCGGATAATTGTCGGAATAGAGTGCTATAATTTCAAACTTAAAAAAACATTCTTACGGCCACTGTACCATTGAATGAATATTCCTTCACCCTATTGTCGAACACATAAGAACCCTCTGTGTCCTGTTCATCCACTTTTACATTTATATTCTCTTGTTCAGCCGATCCCACAATGACAATTGAGCACATCGAAACAATTCTTTTCTCCATACCGAAGCGGATCCCGAATTGTGATACTTCCACCTCTTCACCAGAGGCCGTATTAGTCGTCTCATACTCATTTTCCATCGAAAAAAACCTGCTGAAGGCACCGCATGCAAAGGAAAGACTATGATCTATCCTGTATCTCAGCCCTAAAGAAAACATTATAAATGGTTTATTATCAATATGGTTTTCGGTTTCTTCATAAATTTTATTATCTACTACAAGCATGCGCTCTTCGTATGAGCCTGATATCCTGAAGCCACATTCACCCGCAATTGATAAATTTTCGGTCACATGAAAAGCAATGCCCGCAATGAATCCCAAACCGCTTGTTATAAGCCACTGTCTGGGCAATGAATCTGAAATTGAATATGAATTGGAAGGATTGTCGTGATCATTTTTTTCATTTTCATACCCATTGGTTATGCCCGATAATTCCGGACTCACTAACAGAAAGCCTATTTGAAATGCACTGTTTTTAATGATTATGCCAAGCAAGCCCTGGTTGATTAATGACTTCTTTTCGGTTGTTTCAAATTCACACGAACTTAATGAGCCATTGCTATAGTTTTCACTCTCCGAATCCTCGTATTCATTTGTATATTCAAGCTTGCCGTTTAATCCCACGGATAGCCAACGATTTATCTCATACGATAAAGAAACATACCCTGCTATCCTCTCGTCATTGCGAACGTTTTCATTGCGAATCACTAGAGGTGACATGCTTATTGATAGATTCAAATCAAACGAAAGGTTATCTTTTTCTGATTTTCCCGATACTGCTATGCCGCCTGCCATTTTGCCAAATTTACTGTAAAAGGCCATCCCCCCTTCAATTGAACTTGCACGAGGGCGGTATGTTTCAATTGGGCCACTTTCAACATCGAAGGGCGATATGTTAATTTCAGCATCCATATGATGGTTTTGTTTATCGAAAAAGCGATACCCTGCAAACACGCCAATCTCTTTTGGCATGATTTCATGCGAAAGAAGCGCGGGATTTCTTGCCACATCGCCCGCGCCTGAGGCCAATACTGATACATTGTCACCCATCGCCGAAGCAAGGCTCTGCGCATATGCGCTCTGAATACAGAACACTGAATTGATAATAATAATCATGAACAGCCGTAATCTCATGAATTTCTCCACATGCATTATCGATACCACTTATCACTTACAATGAGGTAATTATTTTCAAACATTTAGGCACAAAATACGCTTGACCTTTATCTTGATTTTTCTTTTATAT
>DYLV01000233.1 GCA_020721925.1 Leptospira biflexa | reverse complement strand
CATCGCATCGCTCGCCGGCCACAACACTTTGCGCGCGGCAGTCTGCGGCTACGAGAAAAAACATATTGATTCCGACGAGATTGCCGAAACATGTCGTCTGCTGGACCAGGAGCTTGAAGACGGCGCGGCGGGGTTTTCCACCGGTCTCCTCTATGTTCCTGGCATTTTTTCGGACTCCCGCGAACTTGTCGAACTCCTTGAAACGCTCGCGAAATTCGCAAGACCCTACGCGACGCATCTGCGGAATGAGGGGGACAGACTTCTTGAAGCCATTGAGGAAGCGGTTGGATTGAGCGCTATGGCCGGATGCCCGAAACTTCACGTCAGCCATTTTAAAACCGCAGGTAAAAAGAACTGGGATAAACTTGACCAGGCTATTAAAATTATAAAGGACGGATGCCATGAAAAACTTCAAATCAGCGCCGACAGGTATCCTTACATCGAATCAATGACTAATCTTAGCGCATACCTGCCAAAATCATTTCGTGAAACGGATGATGTTAAAATTGCCGAAATACTCCGCGACGAGCTCCGGAGCAAAGAAGCCGTGCGCTTGCTCGATGAAATTCCTGAAGTTTTCTGGAGCTCAATGCGGCTTGTGAGCAGCGCACTCCCTGAATATAGCCCGCATCAGGGGCTGAAATTCAATGACATCTCACAAGTCACAAGAAAAATGCCGGCCCGGATATGTCTTGAGTTGCTTCGGGACGCGCCCTCGGCAATAGTTGCCTCCAGCGGAATGTCGGAGGAAAATATGAAGCGCATTTTGTCATTGCCTTTTGTCGCCTGCGGCACGGATGAAAGTTGCAAGAACAAAGATTACCGCTTCGGGCGCAGTCATCCGCGCGGCTTCGGCTCATTTCCTAGATTTATCAATATATTGCGCGCCTCCCTGCCGTTGAGCGAGATCATAAGAAAAATTACTTCGCTTCCGGCGGAAATCTTCGGATTAAAAAACAGAGGAGTAATCAGGGAGGGAGCGTTTGCTGACATGGTTATTTTCAATCCAGATAAATTGAAGGACAATGCGAATTTTGCCCAACCGCACAGATTATCCGGGGGGATTTCAAAGGTCTGGGTCAACGGCATCTTATCCTGGGATGACGGGATCTCGACAGGTAAAAGGGGGGGGCGTTATTTATGTGGCAAATGATATCTGTGAAATTAGAGAGAAGCAAAAATTTTCTGCTCGGCATTGCCGTTTTTTTTGTGACATTCGTTTTTTTTTACAGCATGAATCTGGGGATTGTCTCGACCAATGACGGCAGTCATTATGCCCTTTTCAAGAGCATCATTCAACGCGGTGAATTCAAGCTGAAGGACAATTTGAAATATGCCATGCAGGATACGGCTATATACAAAGGGGAATATTATTCCGATCGTCATCCGGGAACGGCATTCACTCTTGTCGCGTTTTATTTTGCCGCATGGCCGATAAAGATATTTATTCTTCCGGTAAAAGTGGGCGAATTCGGCGAGAAAACAATGGATGCGGAAGACATCGGCATTATTGCGATGTTGTTGTTGTTGCCGGCGGCAATTGGAGCCGGTCTGGCGTTTATGCTTTATTTTTCGCTGAAAAAATTATTCGGCATTTCATCCGGAATGACCTTGTTCACGGCGGTGGCATTTGCTTTCGCCACTATTGCGCTTCGCTATAGCGCGCTGCTCTACTCGCATATTTTGACCGCCTCCGCTGTCTTTGCCTCGCACGTTCTCTTTGTGGTTTTTACAAGGAAAATGAACTATAAAATATTATTTGCGGCATCGGCATTGCTTTCCTATGCCGCGCTTTGCGAGCACATTGCCGTTGTTCTTTACATTCCCCTCTCGCTGTATCTGATTTTTAAATTGAAAGAAAAACTTATAGACATCAGGTTTCTCGTGGTTGCCGTTATCTCGTCCCTCCTGCCGATTTCTCTGTTGTTTGCCTATAACTATGTCAATTTTGACAATCCATTTGTCATATCGCATTTTTATCACTCGACGTGCAGCGACATTCACGGGAGTATTTCCACCACATTCGTCCCGGCCAGGCTTGTCTCCCATTTGAAGTTGTTATTGTTCAGAACAAAAATGCTTGGCGGTTTTGATTTTGTGTCGCTTTTTTCTTCTTCGCCTTTTTTGGTCCTGATTTTTCTTTATCCGTTGCTTGTTCTCAAATCTGAAACGCGGGAAAACGCTTATGATGAGATTTTTTTTATCTTTTCTTTTTTATCCGGGGTCTTTGCTGTGTGCCTTTATGCGATTCCGATAGGGGGGTATGATTTTGATTACAGGCATTTTCTTTTTGTCGTCCCACTCTTGTCCGTGCCCTTTGCTGTCGTTTTATCACGCGGTCTGCAATACTTGCGTGAATTTGGTTATGGCAGATTTGCCGTTCCAGCATGGGCGGTGTTGTGGTTTGTATTTCTGACTTCCATTTTCAATCAGTTCGGGCACATACGGGTTTATAGTTACCAGACAAAATATCCTTTTTTGTTTTATAATTTTCTGCCGGCGATATGGAACTGCGGTATTTTCCTCTGTTATATGCTGTTGATTTGCTTCGTCGTTTTGTCGTTTAAGAAGATGGGCGTTGTTTGCCGAAAGAGCGCGTGAAATGAGGAAGAAAATCATAATATCCTACGACGGGACGAGTTACGCCGGTTGGCAGA